>CAMYNZ010000478.1 GCA_947259865.1 uncultured Desulfobacterales bacterium
TGGTTCATATGCTGGATATGCGATGATACGTTTTTAAATATCCAATATCGAATACTGAATAATGAACGTCGAAGTAAGGTATTCCACCCTATTTTTATGATAAAGAGGCTGAGCGACACGCGGCGTAAGCGCCTGCGCTGCGCGAGTGATTCTATTTCACAGGTTCAGGGTTGCAGTTTCCCCAGGGCGTCATCCAAAGTGGGGACAATGGGGAGAAAGGAATCAAATCCGGCTATCTCAAATACTTCTTTGACATAATCCTGCATGGCACACAGTACAATATTGCCCTCGCTACGTCTTAAATCCTTTGTCGTTTTCAAAATAATTCGTAAACCGGCACTGGAAATATAGTCCAGATCCGCAAAATCAATAACCACGTTTTTTGCACCGTCTTCCATGGCACCGGCCAGTTGTTTCTCCAGGCCCGGAGAAGTATTTGAATCCAGCCGGCCGTTAAGTTTAAAAATGCTAATGTCCTTTTCCCTGGTTTCAATAATTTCCATTTCCCATCCTCCCTAGTAACCCAAAATCATAATAAAGCGAGCCTTTTTAAGCCGATTAAATATTAAAGTGCTGCTATGTTTTTTTTGAGAATCAGAACATTTTTATTTCCGCACCGCTCATATAAAATTTCATCCATGAGCTTCTTAATCAGATGAATACCCAGCCCTCCCACCGGACAACGATCAATATTATCAATGGTATCAGGGCCTTCCACCGCATCCGGATCGAAGGGAACCCCGGTGTCCTCTATCCGGATAACCACGGTACCGTTATCATGTGAAATTGCGATTTTAATCCAGTGGTCGTCGCCATCCTGGTATCCGTAAGAAACAATATTTGTGAAAAGCTCATCCAGGGCAAGGTTGATCTGAAAAATGCACTTCTTCGTCAGGCCCAGTGTAGATCCGAATTGTTCCAAATTACGGCAAAGCTTATCCAATTCGGATGTCGTGTTTTTAAGTTTAAATGACGTTTTACAGCAGGCCATAGGATTGATCTTTGTTAAACCTAAATTGAGCGGTTCTGGGTTCCCCGTTAAAGGTTAAAGGTTAAACTTGAATTTCCTTGCTCAAGAAGGCCCTTCGTGTTTATTCAGCGCCAAGAATATTCTATTATTATTTATCATGGATGCGCGTATCATACAAGGCTCACACCAATATTATGCATACAGGCTTCACAATTTTCAGCTCCGTGTTTTACGAAACGTTTTTCCCATCCCTGTATGGTTTCTGCCACCGCTTTAATAATTTTGGGCATCTGGTCCGGGAACTGACTTAATGCTTTTGTGAATTTTTCCCGGTTTAAGGTCAGGCAGGTAACTTCGCTTAATGCTTTCATCGAAAACAATCGGGGCATATTTGCCAGCAAAGAAAGCCGGCCAAAAAAGGCACCGCTTTCATAATCCCGGATCATTTTTTCCTTGCCGGCTTCATCGTAAAAAAGCCTGGTTGTTCCATTTATTATATAATATGCCTGTTCGTCGTTGTCTTTTTCCTGAAATAGATAGTCCCCTTGTTTATATTTCTCCCGGCTGCAGAGATATGCTAAAATTTTGTTTACTTCAAGTGGAAGGGTAGAGAAAAAATCAATTTGCCGCAAGAAACTTAAATTCTCCTGAAATTCACACGATGCCATTGCGTTATTGTTTTCCGAATTCGAGTTCATATAACATTCCTTTCTTGGCGATGAGTTCGTCATACGTTCCAACTTCGCCAATTTTCCCAGCTTTCATAACCGCTACCTTATCAAAATTTTTGATGATATCCAGGCGGTGAACCACTGCTATCAGCGTACTTTTCCCCTTCCAGCGACTGTCGAGCAAATTCTGTATCCGTGACTGGGATTTGTTATCGAGAGCCGACGTCGCTTCGTCCATAATCAGCATATTGGGGGCTTTTAACATTGCCCTGGCAATGGCTAATTTCTGGCGTTGCCCTCCTGAAAGCTTATCACCTTTGCTGCCGACTTGAAATTCCATACCGATTTCTACAATTGTTTCTAAAAAATCCTCCTCGATCAGCAGTTGAATAATATTCTGATTCATCTTTTCCTGGGCCTGGGGGTTGACGGTTTTCATCTTACCAAAGAATATATTGTTCAAAATGGTCTGTGAGAAAATATACTGGGAAATCTGGTAAAAAGTAAACGCCCCGGGATCTTCAGTTGAAATTTTGTCTCTGAACAAGGCCCGGCCCTCAAGAATAAGGTTTTCCAGAATCTCCGGCAGTGAAACCATCTTATGTACACCCGGGATGAAACGCAGAGCCAGCTCCAGAAGCTTTGCGCGGTCCGGTTCTTCAAGTTGATGCATCTTTGCTTTTTTTAAGCGCTCCACTAGCAACTTGTAGTCATCCAATTCGTGAGCAGACACGGGACTCTTCTCAAAAAACACCTCATCGGGGGGAAGATTGCCTAAAATGTCCACGGTTTGTTTGGCCAGTTGCATGCCCAGGCTCATCAGCGATCTTGTTAGTTGAGCGTCATCTAAAAACCGTAAAAAATATTCATTGCGGGGTAAATTTGGGACCGTGAATTCGTCACGGTTGGGGGCACCGAAAGTTAAATTTTCAGCGACATTGGAATAATAAAGATATTTGTTTTCATCAAAGAATTCCACGTATTCAGCCAGTTCTGCGCCAAAGTCCCGCTGAAAGTTTTGACGAACTCGCAGGAGACTTTGCACCAGGTCTTTATCTTTTTCGGGCTCGAGAATCGTATTGAGACCAAAACGCAGGACGTCTACAAATATACCGGTCTGGTGCAGCACCGCGATCATGTCGTCAAGGGTCGGCATAGAATTTATAGCGTCCGGACCGGGACCGTTTTCATCATTTTTAGCCGAGCAG
>CAMYNZ010000479.1 GCA_947259865.1 uncultured Desulfobacterales bacterium
GTGCTCATTGCTATTTAAGACAGAAATTTCAAATTCAGATTCGATAAGCCCAATCGGTTTGACACAAAAATAATCATCGTTATTTTTTAGCGAAAGGGATTTAATCCAATAGTGTTACCAGCGAGTTTTCAGGGACGTCCATAAAATTATAACTTTCTTATTTTCAGATTTTCAGGGACGTATATAAAATTCTCCCATTCTCCCTAAAACAATGGCGTTCAACTCTCCGGTTTAAGGATGAAGAACTAAACGATCGCATTCTCTACTATGCAAGCAAAGCAGGATTGCCTGAATGACCTGCATACTGATATCAGCTACTAATCAGTAATAAACTTGCGCCTTCATAATTGTACATACCTCCAACGAATCTGCATTTTGTTTCGCCTGAAAAAATTACAGTACCGGACGTATCTAAAAGTTTTCCCAATGTTTTGATCATCTCAATGTATCTGCACTTTAGATAAATCTGTGATATCAAGACGCTATCTGAAATATATTGAATTGAAAGCACAGCCTCCAAAGTGGATTTATCTTGACACTGAAATGGGTTTTAAAATATTAAAATGCTAATAGATTGTTGACCAGAAGTTGAATCTCACATTCAAACTTCCTTCTCATCATCAATTCTCCCTATTGTTCATATTCACCTAACTACTTTTCCCGCTGATATATTCTGGTGTCGGGAAAACTTTAATTTTAAAATTTAGGTGAATATTAAATAACCTATATTTTGCATTAATCTCCTAACTTTAGATTTTTTATTAAAAAAGTAGAATCTGCTTAATATAGCGTCCTTTAGGGATCCGTATAATCATTTAGGCGCAGTCAGGCGCAATACAGCAAAGGAGGAAAAAATGACGAACTTGCAATCTACGAAGATAGAGACGTTGAAAAGGAACTTCAGGGGAGAGGTTCTTCTTTCGGGCGACGATGGCTACGAAAACGCACGTCAGATTTGGAACAGCATGTTTGACCGAAGGCCAGCGATCATCGTGCGATGTATCGGCACGAGTGACGTCCTCAACGCGGTGAACTTTGCTCGCGACAACAACCTCCTCATCGCGGTCAAGGGCGGAGGGCACAACTCGGCCGGAAATGCCGTTTGCGATGACGGGATCATGATCGACCTGTCGCTCATGCGGCGGGTTAACGTGTACCCGAAAGAGAAGACGGTGCGGGTGGACGGTGGTGCGCTTCTGGGCGACATGGACTACGAGACCCAGCTCTATGGACTGGTCGTGTCAGGTGGGGGCATTGTTTCCCACACCGGCGTGGGGGGCTTAGCGCTGGGCGGTGGGTTCGGTTGGATCAGCCGCAAGCACGGGCTCGCGATCAACAACCTGATCTCGGCGGAGGTAGTCACCGCGGATGGAAAGCTGCTGACCGCCAGCGCCACCGAGAATCCCGACCTCTTCTGGGGCATCCGGGGTGGAGGAGGCAACTTCGGCATCGTCACCTCCTTCGAGTTCCGCTGTGTGGAGCTTGGCCCCGAGGTCTACTCGGGACTGATCGTCAAGAAGTTCGAAGACGCGAAGGTGTACATGCAGTTTCACCGCGAGTACGTCCGCGGTCTGCCGGACGAGATGACGGCCTGGATGGTTGTGCGGCACGCTCCACCACTCCCGTTCCTGCCGAAGGACGTACACGGAAAGATGGTTGTGGTCGTTCCCTTCGTCTGGCTCGGCAATGAGGCCAAGGGGTCACAACTGGTACAGCCAATACGCGAGGCAACGACTTCACATGCAGAGGCCATCGGTACGAACCCCTGGGTCGGCTGGCAGTCGGGTTTCGACGGGCTGGTTGAGCACGGTGCGCGCAATTACTGGAAGTCGCACCATCTAAAGGAACTCTCCGACGACTGCATCAACCGGATCGTCGAATTTGCCGATTCCATGCCCTCCGACGAGATCGAGGTTTTCATCCCTCATATGGAAGGTGCCCCGAGTCGGGTGCCGGAGGACGCTACGGCCTATGCACACCGCAAGACGCCGTTCGTACTCAACATCCACACCCGATGGCGCAACGCCTCGGACGACGAGAAATGCCTTGCTTGGGCGCGGGATTTCCACCGCGCAACGGAACCCTTTGCCCAGGGTGTCTATGTGAACTTCCTGAGCGATGAAGGTGAGGATCGTGTCAGAGCAGCCTACACACCGGAAGTCTGGGACCGTCTGGTTCAGGTCAAGAAGAAGTACGATCCGAACAATCTCTTCCGCATGAACCAGAACATCAAGCCGGTCTGAGAAGAGTTGTGCCTAACAACGGCATGCAGCGAGCGGCGCTTCACGCCGCCGCTGATGCTCGGCGTTGGGCGGCACGCAAGGTTCAACCGTATCGCCGGTGACGTAATCGTTCAACAATGATTATCCTATGCGTAACATCAGACACCCATGAAAAATTCAACACTACCTTATCTATTCTTAAACTTATCAAATGAGGAATTTAGCGATTTGAGCTTCTGATACAGGCATGGAGAAAAAAGACAGGGAATTGTAAAATCAAGCTGGAATCTTGAGGGTTACTGGATGCATGTATCTGCTATGTACCACAGGTTTTATTGCAATTCTAAAACCTGTGGTATCTCCAACAGATGACAGGTTATTAAATCCATAAAATTGTTGTGATATCATCAAAAAAATATGATATCCACAAGTTGACCTTAACCTTTTATATTCTCAATAGATATGCAATTTCGATAATTCTGTGATATCAACATGCTATCTGAAATTTCAAATCAACTCTACAGCCGGATGTATAATTTAAGGTGTGTTTCTAAATATCAATCTTCACGCAAGGATGACAAATGATTTAGTGAATTAGAAGCCTCATCTTTTAAAAGGATTAATTAGAAGCCTCATCTTTTAAAAGGATTGCTGGGGCTTTGTTTATGAAGGGAGGAAATTATGAACATCAAAAGATTAGCTGGAATAGTAATCCTGATATTTGCTTTTATCATGGGATGCTCAGGAACCTATGGGAAAATAAGGAAACAAACTGGTATTGAGGGCTTAATGACACTTGCGGAGTTGAAAGAGAACTGGGAGGAGTATACCACATATTATTCCCATAGACGTGATTCAAGTCCCGCAGCCATCATGTTTGACCCCAAAAACAATGACAATAAACTCGTTGGTGATAGTTGGTATAAAATAGAAGATCAGGAGACCTTATCTGAAACAATCAGCAAAATTCAGCAACGGTACGATAATGCTGAAGTCGAGATTATTGAAGGGCCAGACAATCAATTTTTTGGATATATGTACTATCCATCCTATCTTTATATTCCTGTAAAGGTGGTTGATGAAAGGACACTTTATGTAATGACGCTTCCCCCTCCCAAGTCAACTCCATAAAGAAATTTAGCTTGCCCCCGTTACTGCTTTCCATTGTTAATAAATCTGCCCTTTCAAAAGTACAGATACGGTATATATTTCAAGCTTTTCACATACCTGTGATCATCTCAATATACCTGCAATTCACTCAGTTCTGTGATATCTGCAAGATATCTCAGATTTTGAGATAAGTTAATTTCTGGGGATTTCATCTTAATATCTGGATATTACGTTTGTTTGTGATATTTTATAATATCTCAGGTTTGCATAGCCGCAATTTTCTTCAAGTACTCTCAATGTAAAGGAAAAATTTGGTGGAGTCATTTGATGAGTTAATAAAAACTTTTATCGCCCACTGCCATGCAGATGATGGCCCTCTTAAAGATGAAGACAAAATATCCGCAGACTGGTCTAAACATTTCACAACACTTATATTTCAGATCCGCTATAGGATCGACCGCCTTTTGTTTCTACTTTGCCTGCCTGAATTCGCTAAGGCTTTTTTTTTAGTCTTGTATCCTGCGATGAAAAAAATCTATAAATTTAAGTTTAACGGAAAAGACGATTCTAAAGTATTCAGGTACAGGAATACTTATAGCGCATGCATGCAATTTTATATTTTTTGCGATAAGGACCGTAATCAGGACCGTAATCGTTTGTACCCATTTTATGG
>CAMYNZ010000480.1 GCA_947259865.1 uncultured Desulfobacterales bacterium
TGCGCATATCAATATCGTGGAAACAAGCTCCAAGATATCGGTTTTTATCTACTTGGATAATTCCCGTTTGATATTTTTGCCAAAATTTTTCCCACAATCGACCAATCATAACTGTATCACGCCCGATATACGCCAGACCGACAATGGAAAAAGCAGGTTTGTGCAAAATTGTGGGATTTGGTTTAACTTTGCCATGGGTTAATTTCAAATCCAAATAGCCGATTTCGGATGTATCCCGGATTTGGATTTTTGGTCTGTCCTTTCGGAATTGGGAAGGGGTCATAAAATATCGTTTTTTAAATACTCTTATAAAGGATTCGTGCGATCTAAATCCTACATCAAAAGCGATATCAATAATGCGTCTTTTTGTATTCAATAAATCATATGCAGCCCGGGTAAGGCGCCTTTTTTCGATGTACTTTAACGGTTGTTTTCCCACAAGCGCTTTGAATATTCGATGGAAATGATACTTTGATAGGGCACAGTTGTCTGCAAGCACATCAAGATTGATCTTTGCATCTAGATTGGCTTCAATATATTCAAGAACTAGATTTATTTTGTCTATGTGATTCAAGGTAATTCTTAGGTTTTTCAACGGTTCTCGCTAATGCGGAGATGCCCCACGTGAGAGGTGGGACAGTCTTCATTGATTGCATTAAATCCACATTGCGTTCCCCCTCAAACTGCACGGGCCTTTCGGTCAGTTCAAACGGCTGGATCGATGGTTTTCGATATTACGCTAATGTCTGAACGATGAACCCAGCCCATGCTTTTCCAAAATTCAATGCCGCCGGCATTGTCATTGAAAATGAATATGTGGCATTTCTGGATGCCGACATCCTTGAAAACCTGCATGCAATTGCCGACGAGTTGACGTGCTAGACCTTAGTTCTAACCGCAATACTGTCATCATATTGAAGAGATTGTATGCCACTATCGATCTTCTGTCGCTTCGATCCGTGTAGAATCAAAATAAAGCCGAATAATGGCCATTTATGTGGGTTATAATTGACGGTTTCGTAAAAAGTCCAACTTCGGCGTTGTACTGCATTTCGCAACCATTCAACGTACGATAAGTACGCTTCATGATTGCAAAACTTGTACGCCTTGAATTTGAACTTTTTTCAAAACCGTCTGATTCTGACTTTTTACGGATTCATCATAATTTAAGGTTGAAAAAATCGATAGCGTTTTTGTTTAATATTTGTCCCAAAGCATCGCAGGAGATTTTTGCCGCATTCAATTTGTTAAGTTCTCTGTCCCATGCATACGGGATATTTGGAAAATCTGAGCCGTACATAACTCTGTCTGATCTGTAATGACCGAGGTTAATTTCTTCTTCAAGCGGAAAATAATCTGCCAAAATCATCGTTGTGTCCAACCAGAGATTGTCATATTTTTCGATCATTTTTCGGTAAGCCAATAGCTCATCAAATCCTAGATGGGGAACACAAATATTAAGATCGGGAAAATCTTTTAAAATAAGTTCCAATCTGTCCGCACTGCAGAGCTGATAGGGGTCACAACGGTAGGCAGTGCTTTTCGGTTCTCTGCCGACATGCATGACAGCCGGCTTTTTATTAATCCGGCAGCATTCATACAAGCGATTCATAGGCTCACTGTTCATGTCGAAGCATTGTACATGCGCGTGCAGTTTTAGACCTCCCAGGCCCGATTCAAATGCATCCTGTAAGATTTTCTCAGCATTATTTTCGCCTGGAAATACGGTGGCCATACCCGTAACCTGGTTGCGATACTGCCTGCATTTTTCGGCCATATAATGGTTCAGCTTGGCTGCAACTCCAGGTTTATGTGCATACTGAAATGCAATAATATGCTTTATGCCGTGTGACAACAAAAATTCAAATACTTGGGATGAGGTCATCTGATATCTGATATGCCAAGCGTTTTCATCAAACCATTGCCAGATTGCAGAAAAAATGCTGCGAGGGAAAACATGTACGTGGGCATCGATTATGAAAGGAAGACCGCTGGGAACCTTTGAGCCTTCCGGATCGTGAACTGGTGGCATGTTTGGTCTCAACATTATAACACCAAAGGCAAATCGCAATTTCGTTGGGTGGACAAATTGCCACCGTAGGTACTGTGTTGGCTATGTAGCCCTTTCACGAATGAGTTTATCTACTCATCCATAGCCATTAACTCCGAAATAGTTTAATACTCGTAGAGCTCTTAGAGTATTACAACGGCTTGGTTTTCCTGTTTTTCCCATGATAAAATGTGTTTGTCCAGGGTGCCGTGCTTGAACCGGCCACTTGCCGTCGGCTCTCCTTTTTTTCAACAACACATCAATCGCGTCATCCATTCTCGCGTCGTACTCAACTCCAGCAAGACGAAGATAATCCATTGCTCGCAAAATATCGTATCGCCAACGCGATGGATAGGAAAGCATTAACATTTTCTTATCTATTATATTTCCTGTTCGATCTGATCGAAATAGCCTGTGCTGCAATAAAAATGTTCTCGATTTGTCTTCCGCTTCTTGTAGCTCTTTTAGCCTGTACCTATAGCCGTTCTTTGCATACTCCAAAATTCCTTCGACAACAGAAATTGTTGTATGCATTGAGCTATGCCTAGCGCCTTTTCTATTGGAATCGCAATTGAAACCACCATCTTGCATATGTTCTAAAAGCAAGAAATCAACGATTGATTTCAAATTGTCTTCCTTTGTCCTAAAATATGAAGCATAGTTTAGGAACATACCGTTTAAGCAAACATCACTTTTCTTTACTGTACCGATCGGGTAAATCCCTCCGTCAGGGCCTTTGTAATTTTGAATTACATGCGATAAAGACTGCCTTACTTCCTTATTGGT
>CAMYNZ010000481.1 GCA_947259865.1 uncultured Desulfobacterales bacterium
CTAAGAAAAGAGAAAACTTTTCACCTCCTCGAGCAAACCTTTCTGGAGAGAAAAAAGAATCCTATAATAACAACGAGATAATTGTTTTAATGTGGTGCTTGTATGGAAAACTATAAATTCAGAGTTATGAGGGTGGACTGATGACAAAAAAATTAAGGCAGAAGATGAACTTGGCACATATAAGGGATATCTTAGAGGCAGAGGTTTTATGTGGTTTCGATTATTTGGATAAAGAAATAAACATGGTATATGCCTCTGACTTGATGAGTGATGTTCTGGCATTTGTTAAGTCCGGCTCATTTCTTTTAACCGGACTCACAAATTCACAGGTTATACGCACTGCAGAAATGGCAGAAATTATTGCTGTATGTTTTGTTAACGGCAAAATCCCTCAACCGGACACAATAAAACTGGCCAACGAGAAAAAAATCCCCCTGATAGTAACGAAGATGTTAATGTATCAGTGTTGCGGTCGACTGCATGAAAAAGGGCTAGCCGGCGATGATGATTCCGAAAAAATCCAATCCTGAATTTTCTAAAGTTCAGGAATTAGTATACAAATTACAGGTTCGGGATGCCATGACCAAGAACTTGATCACCATCGATCCCGGGACATTGATGGGCGAGCTAAGAGAAATATTACGCGCTAATCGAATCTCGGGTACTCCTGTAATCAAAGATGATAAGTTGGTGGGCCTTATAAGTATTGAAGATTTCATCAAGTGGTTGGCGGAAGGTGGAAAAAAATGCATGATAAAGGACAGGATGAGTACCGATATCAAAGTACTATATGAAGATGAACCATTAATTCACGCGGTCAGTAAACTTGAGCAGACCGATTTCGGGCGGTTCCCCGTCATTGACCGCAACACCGGAAATCTGAGGGGCATAATTACCAAAGGTGATATTATCGAAACATTGCTTCACAAGTTGGAAATTGATTATCATGAAGAAGAAATCCACCGATATCGGGCAAGCCACATATTCGAAGATATTGTAGGGGATAAAGTTGCGCTTACTTTTCAATCCTATGTGAAGGGTAAAGATTTTAACCTTGCCGGTAAAGCGTCAAGCGGACTTAAAAAAACTTTAGAGCGTCTCGGCATTCATCCCTTGGTAGTTCGCAGAGCGGCTATAGCCAGCTATGAGGCAGAAATGAATCTGGTTATATATACCGACGGCGGCACAATAACGGCTGCGGTGCAAGTTGACAAAATACGCATTGATGTCCAAGACAGCGGTCCAGGTATCGCAGATATACAAAAGGCCATGGAACCTGGGTACTCAACAGCTCCGCATTGGGTACGTGAGCTTGGTTTTGGAGCTGGCATGGGTTTAGTCAATATCAAAAAATGCGCGGACAAAATCGATATAACGTCCAAGGTTGGAAAAGGAACCAATTTGAAAATCAGAATTGATGTAAAAAGTGCACAACGCCTGTCAAATGCTGGGCACTGAAAACTAAATTTAGAGAGATCCCTGAAAATTTCAGTTTGGTTCCATGGTTTAGTTCAAAGCGTATAACCTTTGATAAGAAAAGAGGCAATCAAGTGCCATAGGAGAAAGCTGATATTCTGCGGTTCCAGCATTTTATAAACCTCACCTGTCGACTAAGGGCTATCTTTTCTCTGCACACAACCGCTCGAGTACCAGTTGATTTGCTAATTTCCAGCCTTTTGGCCATATCTGCGCCGCGAATGTCCAATTCTTTGACTGCCCAGTAGTATAGTAAGCCTCTGGCCTTAATCCGCTGGGGCTGTTGAGCGGAAATTATGACATGCTCAGGGGTCAGACTAAATACCTCTGCAACCCGGTCAATGGCTGTTTCAAAAGCATATCCGTGCTTTTGAAAGAGATGGCACCGCTTCATACGATTTTTTTGATCTTCAACTGACGATTCAACAAAATCACTGTTTCCCAGAATTTGCTCATCATTTTCAACGGGTGTTCCAAGTCTATAATAAATCAGGATTGATTAATAGGGGGAAAAACATGAAAAGCTACCGCAAAGAATTGTGGTTTGAGGTGCCCACCCGACGGGCCTTTATCAATATCACGCCCCAGGTGGAAGAATGCATAAGAGAGAGCGGTATTACAGAGGGCTTGGTCCTCTGCAACGCGATGCATATTACGGCATCCGTATTTATAAATGACGATGAATCCGGCCTTCAGCACGATTATGATGTCTGGCTGGAAAAGCTGGCGCCCCATGAGCCGGTTTCTCAGTACCGGCACAATGTGGGTGAAGACAACGCTGATGCCCACATGAAACGCCAGATCATGGGTCGTGAGGTGGTGGTGGCCGTAACGGAAGGTAAACTGGATTTCGGCACCTGGGAGCGGATATTTTACGGCGAATTCGACGGTCGCCGCAGAAAGCGGGCCCTGGTGAAAATCATCGGTGAATAGGCTTATACTTGGTCGAACTTGCCGAATATTTTAATCCACCGATGGAGGGGTCAAAGCTTGAATTGTGAATTATTATTGACATAAATAACGCCGGTTTTATAAAGAAATTATATGAGCAGAGCATGGCGCATAGAATACGAAGGGGCATTATATCATCTATTATCCCGCGGAAACCAGGGTAATGATATCTTTGTTGACAATCGAGATCGCAGCATTTTTTTATATACAGTAGGAGAGATGGCAGAACGTTTTGAGGTTGATATTTTTACTTATGTTTTGATGAGCAATCACTACCATCTTTTACTCAGAACTCAACACGCCAACATCAAGAAGGCCATGCATTGGTTCGGCACCACCTATACCCAGCGCTACAATACACGTCATAGTCGCAGCGGACACCTTTTTCAGGGACGCTATAAAAGTATTACCGTTGGAGTAGCTACCTGTCCTATGGCTATGGCCGCAAAAGCCCTGAATGGCTGTCGACGGAGTTGATCCTGTCACAGTTCAAAGGCCGTGATAAGCACAGGCGTTATCGCGAAAAGGTGCAAAAGTATGCCAAGGAAGAAAAGCGGCTGTTAGAAGACTTACGTCATGGATTATTTTGGGGATCGCAGCACTTTGTAGAAAGAATTCGTAAACAACATTTACCTTCAAAAATTGACTCAAACGTACCCCAACAAACTCAATCGGCCAAACCTTTTGATCCGGTTGCCATACTGCAATCAGCTCAACGTTTGCTTAAATGCGACGTGAAGAGTTTTGTGCAAACAAAACGGGTGACAGGGGTCGAGAAGGAAAAACGGGACTTACTGATCTATTTACTTTGGAAGGATGGTGGACTGAGCAATGCTCAAATTGGTCATTTGTTTGGGATAAGCTACTCGGCAGTAAGCCATGCAGTAAGATCGTTAAAAAGCAAAATGCAGCATGATAAAAAGATTGTGACTAAATTCAACCAAATTAATTCACAATTCAAGCTTTGACCCCTTGTTGGACAGAGTGCATGCTTGTGATTATACTTCTAGTATCGTTAGAAATGGTATCAAAACGCCAAGCGCTGTCTGCAGTTCCTTTACTGTAGTAAATATCCAGAAATGAAATGTCCACTGGTTCTATAAGGAAAGATAGGAGGTTATCATGAAGGTTGCTTTACCGGGTAGGATAATAATAGCCGGTTTTTTCCTCATATTCTGCATCTCCATCGGCACAGTGCGCCCCGCCCATGCAGATGAGCCAG
>CAMYNZ010000482.1 GCA_947259865.1 uncultured Desulfobacterales bacterium
AGCTTCGGTGTCAAATCTTGAATAGTGAATAAGATAACGCTAATCACTATTCAAGATTTGACACCATCTCCTCCATTCAAGATTTGACACCATCTCCTCCATCTCCTACTTTTTTTAGGCGTTCCGGCAATGATAATTGGCCGAATTGACGGCTAATCTCCTCGGAAATATTTTTAACTACCGGCGCTTCGTAAATTTGCCGCACCCTTATCATTTCTGGTAATTTCACGGTTCCTGCTTGAAAACTAATTTAAAGTTAAATTATTTATTTTGAAATAAGCTGATTTAGGCGTGATATTATTCTGAAGAGATTAACATGAACTTCAGATCGTTCACGTTGGTACCGGTTGCGCCTGTATTGATTGCGTTCCCAAGCCTTTGAAGCAGTGGGGTCACATCATGCTTTTGAAGAGAAGCGTACATATCGATGCCCAAGTCCCGAGCCTGGCTTAAGGTTTTTTCATCGACAATCCCGCCAGCCACCTCGGTGGGGCCATCGGTTCCGTCGGTATCGAAACCGGCAACAACTACGTTTCCAACATCGGCAATTTCCAACGCTGCTGAGACAGCGAACTCTTGGTTAGGACCGCCCTTCCCTGCCTCTGCCGGATCAATTTTTACCGTGGTCTCTCCCCCGCCAAATAATGCCGCCGGAAGATCCAGGGGTCTTTGATTGAGAATTATCTCGCGTGCTATAGCGGCAAAGGTTCTTCCGAGTTCGCGGCTTTCTCCTTCAAACATCGTTGAGAGAATCATGGTATTGAACCCCAGGTCACGGGCCTTCTCATTCGCGGCTATACAAGCCGCGTCTCCGGAGACAATTATAAAATCATGCCGATGATGGCCGGATAAATCACTCGCTTTCGGTGTTTCGTGATCAGGTCCTGCAGATTTCAAAAATCTTGCTACGGTCAATGGCAGACGATCCCAGAGTTCATATTTGGTCAGGGTAATTCGGGCGTCATTAAGAGTGGAGGTGTCCGGAACCGTTGGGTCGGTTATGTAGTCCAGTGGGTCACCGATGACATCAGATACGGTAAGGTTAATTAAATGGGCTTGAGGATGAATTGCTTGGGCGAGCCGACCACCTTTTATCCGGCTCAGATGCTTTCTGACTGCGTTTATTTCAATGATGTTAGCGCCGCAGGCAAGCAACAAACAGTTTACTCGTTTTTTTTCATCAAGCGTGATACCCGGTGCCGGGTAAGGCAGTAGGGCTGAACTACCACCCGTGATGCAGCCGAAGACGATGTCACCGGGAAGGGTCTGCTGTGCTAATGCGAGTGCGGCCTTGGCAGCTGCCAAACCGGACTCATCCGGTATGGGATGGCTTGCAAGGTGCAGCCTGCAGTGAGCAAGGTTGCCCGCCTGCCCATATTTGCAAATAATAACTCCGTCATCTATGTGGTTTTCCAACAAATCTTCAAGAGCCTTGGCAATCGGAAATGTTGCTTTACCGGCACCCACAAGAATTATTCTAGGTTTGTTGGTGAGATCAAACTTGAGATTCCCTACAATCAGAGAGTTTTTATCTAATTTCACTAAATCGAGCGTTGCCCGATATGGATCGGCTTTGGTGAGCGCATACTCTATAATATCAAGGGCGATTTTTCGGAGACGCGTGTTGCCATGCGATAAAAGTTGTTCTCGATTTTTAATGTAAGACATAGCGGAAGCTTCTGTTTCGGTAAGTATTTCAGGATTTAAAAATTATTTGGGTCGCATGAAATTTCTTCCCGCATATGTTGCCGCTTCCCCTAACTCTTCTTCAATCTGAATAAGACGATTGTGTTTTGACGTCCGCTCGCCCCGAACCGGCATGCCGGTTTTGATTTGGCCGCTGTTAAGCGCCACGACAAGATCTGAAATGATAGGATCTTCAGTTTCGCCGGAACGTTCTGAAACCTGAACCGCGTACCTGTGGCGATAGGCATAGTCGGCTGCATCTAAAGCCTCCGTCAGGGTACCGATTTGGTTGGCTTTAAACAGCATTGCGTTTGCGGCGCCCTTTTCAACACCTTCACGAAGGCGATTCAAATTGGTGACAAATAAATCATCACCCACTATTTGCATATCAACTTCACGAGTAAGGATTGCAAATCCCTCAAAATCATCTTCATGCAGAGGGTCTTCCATTGAAGCCAGTGGATATTTTTCTGCAACTTGTTTATAAAGCTCTATAAGCGCATCTCTGTCATATTTTTTACCGTCCAATTCGTAGAGGTTGGCCTCTGGGTTGTACCAGCTGTTAGCGGCACAATCTAGGGCATATACGACCGAATCGACATAACCGGCCTGTTCCACGGCTTTTGTTAAAAATTCAAATGGCTCCCAAATGCCTTTCATAGGCGTGGCAAACCCGCCTTCGTCTCCCGTGTTGGTGGCTATAATCCCATATTTTTCGACAACCAGATCCCTTAAGAATTCATTTATTTCAGTTGTCATTTGAAGGGCATGGGAATAGGATTCTGCTCCGACGGGCATTATCATAAATTCCTGTATTTCGAGTTCATTAGCTGTTAATTTGCCACCATTTAGAAAATTCATTAGCGGCACAGGGATTACATGTGAAATGGGGTTCAGGTATCGATAAAAAGGCAGATCGCCGACATTGGCGCCGGCACGCGCCACAGCTAGTGAACTGCCCAATATGGCATTTGCACCGAGCTTGCTTTTGTTGGGGGTTCCATCCAATGCCAGCATTTGTAAATCAATTTTTCGTTGATCCGTAACATCCCATCCGATGAGTGCCGGTTGAATAATATTGTTTACGTTTGCAACCGCTTTGCCTACTCCGAGACCACGATACCTGCGCTTGTCGCCGTCGAGAAGG
>CAMYNZ010000483.1 GCA_947259865.1 uncultured Desulfobacterales bacterium
TGATATTGGCAATGGCCTTTATATTTTTACTGCAGGTGAAACAATGGGCAAAAATTGCATAAGCAACAGGTCGACTGTCCACCGGGAAATCCAGCCGGGCGGAGAGGTCTTGTCCGGCGTTATTCTTAAATGTTATTTTTTTAAATTGCATGCTTTTATTTCCTTTTCAGTAGAAAATTTCCGTATATACTAAAGATCCCTTGAAGCGATCATCAATAATCGACGTTGCATCACGGATCATCTCACTGCGGCCACAAAGATAAAAATCATAAGTTTCCAACGGCAGGTTATTTTTCAGGTAACCGGTAACCCGGCCGCAAAAACTGCCGGGCGGCATTTGTTGGTCAGTGGAAAGACAGGCGACATAAAGTTTTGCCCGGGCCCCAAACAGTGAGGAGTAGTAAAGTTCATCCGGCGATCTGATCCCGTGCAGAAGCGTAAAACCCTTCAAACCTGAACGGGCCATGGCGCAAAAAGGCGCAATTCCGGTGCCGGTTGCAATCAAGACAGCCGGGCGCCTGGAAGTATAGAACAGGAAATAACCGTGGGGTCCGCTGAAGCAAAGGCTTTCACCGATCCGGGCATCAACGAGTATGGAGGAATACGCACCGCCTGCGATGTGACGAATACAAAGGGCCAGGCTTGAATCTTGCGGAGCTGATATGAGAGAGTAATCTCTTTCAATGTCTTCATGAATCATGCGGATACGCTGGCCGGGCTCAAACTGAAAGGCGGGGGGGCGCGCAAGCTTGATCTCAAAGGTGTTTTCCGATATCCAGCGACGCGCCAGCAATTCGGCGGTGTAAGTGGTGGCCCCGGTTGTTTGTTGCGCCGCCAATTCATTTCCTCCAGGGAATATCATTAACCGCATGCATCTGGTTGCAGTAGCGGGCAAGCACGAAGAGGTAATCCGAGAGTCGATTAAGGTATGAAATTACTGCTTCAAATTCTTTGGTGCCGGCATCGGCCATGTATTCTTCGCGCAGAAGAACGACATGTCTTTCGGACCTGCGGCAGACAGTTCTGGCAATATGCGCCAGGGCCGCTGAAAGGTGCCCCCCGGGCAGGATAAAAGCTTGAAGTGGCGGCAAACGCTCCTGCAACCGGTCAATCGCAGATTCCAGGTGTTTGATCTTGGCGGAGGATATTTTTTCGATCTTGGATAGTGAAGGTGAATCCGGGGTGGTTGCAAGCCAGGCACCCAGATGAAACAGGTCGGATTGAATATTTTGAATTTCTTTGACCATAGCAACATTATCCCCGGGCAATGCAGCCGCAAGGGCGCCTAAAACGGAATTGAGCTCATCCACATCACCGTAGGCCTCAACGCGTTCGTAACACTTTTTAACCCGTTCCCCGCTAAAGAGGCTGGTCATGCCGCGATCGCCGCTACCGGTGTATATCTTCATGCCTGGTTCACCTTCGCCGTGGTATTATCGCATCGGTACAGAAGCCGGTTTATGTTTGCAAGGACTTGAGGGCCTCGATCGTGTGCTGCGGATCGGGTCTGACAGTGTAATCCGGATCGGCTTCTGCGTAACGAATGACGGCGTCTCGGTCAATAATGTATCTGGCCGGAAGGGGCAGCGTCCAGGAGTCATCATTGTTGGCGCTTTCCAGGTTGATACCGAATTTCAGATAGAGCTGTTTTAAATCATCCGGAAGCTGGAAAACAAGGCCGAATTTTTTAGCAACCCGGTTGCCGGGATCGCTGACCAACTCAAAGCTGAGGTTTTTATCCTGGATGAGTGACCGGTTGTGTTCCTCAATTTGGGGGGAAATCATCACCAGGGTGGCCCCGAGCGATTTTATCTCCTGTATTGATTCCTGGAGCGCCTCCAGCTCCAGATTGCAGTACGGTCACCACTTGCCGCGGTAAAAGCTTACAACCAGGGGCCCGTCGTTTAAGAGATTTCTTGATCGGATTGATTGTCCAAAGGCATTTTTTAATTCGAAGTCCGGGGCCGTATCTCCAATTTTAAGGATACGATCCATAATACCGGAATTGCGTAAGTCATCAGTGGCGCGGTGCATGGTTTCCAGCGCTTCCTTAGGGGCCTTTTTTACAAATTGTGCTCTTTGAGCTTCGAGTCGTTCCTGCAAATTCATGCTATTCTCCTTAAGTGAAAGTCAATTAACCCGGGCCGGGCATGTGACGGTTGTTGACAGAGATTTGTTTTGAATGTTTACCGGCAACTTGGTATAATTACTGTCGCAGCGGATAATATAAACTGACTTCTTAATCAGTTAGATATGTTCGGTTTACGTTAAAATGTAAAAATCATTGGTAAACTATAAGCATCCTGCAATTAAAAACAAGATAATGATATTTCGCTGAACGACTCGTGCAATTCATTTTAAATTAATGTGAAACCATTCCTGGCATCGCTGAAGCAGCATTTCGAATATGGTGTTCATGAGGTGAAAACATGTTTTTCAATGTAATCAGAAAGCTATTTTCAAGTGACGATAAACAAACGCTTAAAGAAGAAATCGGCCCGGCAGTAAGTGTTATTGCGCCGGGAACAGAAATAAACGGGACTGTCAAGGGACAGGATACGCTGCGAATCTCGGGCTATCTTAAGGGGAATATCAACTGTGAAAGAATGGTATGGTTGGACCGCGGCGGTAGAGTCGATGGAGATATTATTGCCGATCGGGTCATCAACGAAGGTGAAATCAACGGCAACATCGACGCAACCGGCAAAGTAGAGATCAGATCCTATGGTAGTATGATCGGCAACATCAGCGCGGCCAAGATTACAGTAGCCCAGGGATGCCTGTTCGACGGAAAAGCCCATATCCTCCAAAAAGACGAAAAATCATTAAACT
>CAMYNZ010000484.1 GCA_947259865.1 uncultured Desulfobacterales bacterium
CAGGGGCAAACTTTCAGAGGAAGAAATAATGGCCTATTGCCGTGAAAATCTGGCCCACTATAAAGTCCCTAGTATCATCGAGTTCCGGGGAGAACTCCCCAAAACGGATGTGGGTAAAGTCTCGCGGCGAGAGTTGAGAGAAGAAGCGGAGGAAGTGTAATATGACGGCTCCCTTTCTGGAAATCAAGGGAATTACCAAGAGTTTTGGAGGTCTAACAGCGGTTAACGATGTCAGCTTTAACATGTCCCGTGATGAAATCATTGGATTGATTGGTCCCAATGGGGCCGGAAAAACCACCCTGCTCAGGCTCATAACCGGGATATTAAGGCCTGACGAGGGCAGTGTCTGTTTCAAGGGTGAAGAAATTGTCGGACAAAAAATATGGGATATCGTGAATCTGGGTATTGCCGGAACTTTCCAAAATATGCGGCCCTTTCGTCGCCTGCCGATTATTGCCAATGTCATGGTTCCCTGCTTGTGTCCCAGGTCCATGAAACGGGGAGAATGGGTGAAGCGGATCGAGGCCAAGGCCATGGATGCCCTGGAGTTTGCGGGAATTTCGGATATGGCATTGGAAAAAGCGTCGACACTATCCCAGGGCGATCTCAAGCGGCTCGAGGTGGCCCGGGCCATCGCAACCGAACCCGAGTTGTTCCTCCTGGATGAACCCTTCGGCGGCTTGAGTCCGGCGGAGACCGAATTGATGGCCAAGTCCATCAAAAGATTGCACAAGGGAGGGCGTTTTGGTCGGCTCCACAGTGAGGGCCCGGCCATGATTATCATCGAGCATAAGTTGAAACAGTTGATGAAAATAGTCGATAGAGTCATTGTGCTGAACTACGGGATCACGGTTGCAGATTGTCCGCCCGAAGAAGTGGTACAAAACAAAGATGTTATTGAATGTTATCTGGGCAAAGGAGGCATATAAGCGTGCTGCTGGAGGTATCTAATCTAACTGTCTGTTATGACAAGGCCATGATTATCAATGACCTGAACATGAACGTGAAGCAGGGCGAACTGATCAGTCTGGTTGGCCCCAACGGGGCCGGCAAATCCACGCTTCTTAGGGCCATTACCGGATTGGTGATGTGGGAGAAAATTATCAGTCGCGGGACAGCAGCCGGTGACATCACATTTGACGGCCGGGTCAATTTTGATGGGGAACACATCGAGGGTGTTGCCGCCCATGATATCGTCAAAAGAGGATTGATTCATTGCCCTGAGCGCAGAAGACCGTTTCGCGAGATGACGGTGGTTGAAAACCTTTTTGCCGGCGCCTATTTGCTGAAGGATAAAAATGAAATTCAAAAAAATCTTGATAATGTATACCAGCTATTTCCGGTATTAAAAGCAAGGTCCGGTCAAATTTCGGGAACCCTATCCGGTGGAGAACAGCAAATGCTCGCCGTGGGCAGGGCGTTGATGTATCGACCCAAACTGCTTTGCATCGATGAGCCTTCGACAGGTTTGGCTCCAATTTTGAAAGAAGAGGTATTCAACAAAATTGAAGAGATCCGCAATTTTGGCATAACCGTTCTGCTCGTCGAACAGGAGGTCAGCCGGGTTTTTGAGATGGCTTCCCGCAACTATGTTCTCTCATCAGGTAAAATAATCGCCGAAGGTACGGGAGAACAGTTGCTCCAGGACGAAGTCCTTCGCAGGACCTACCTCGGACTATGATATTACCTCGATTAATGTATGGCCAACTTCCTTCCTTGCAATCCAACAATTTTCCTGTATCAATTCTTTCACTATCTTTGACCTTTGTAATTATTTCAACGAAAGAATCGATTGAAAAATACAATAATCGGTGGTTTATATATTAAATATTGCCTCAAAAAACTTATTCTAAGCCAGGTATCAAAAGAGCAAATGAGCGAAATTTTTATGATAAGGCACGGCCAGGCTTCTTTTGGCCAGGACAATTACGATCAACTGTCTCCTGTCGGCCTCCGACAGGCCAAGATCGTGGCCCGGCATCTGTCAAAATTTGCTAAACCCTTCGATGCCGTTTACAGTGGTAAAATGAAACGACAGTTAAACACAGGAGAGGCTTTTATAGCACGTTATAGAGATATACAGATGACTGTTCCTGAAATTATGCCGTCTTCGTTTTTTAACGAGTATGACTCTTTGACGGTGTGGGAATCTCTGGTTCCGGGGATTATTCAGGAGAACCCATCGCTTTCAAAGGAGTTGGAACAGGTCTATACAGACAAAAAATCCTTCCAAATACTCTTTGAACAAGTGATGGACCGCTGGATCTCAGGGGCGTATGACCTGCCGGGATCTCCTAAATGGTCTGATTTTAAAAAACGCGTCCGTCAGGGTCTCAAAGATATAATGCGCCAGCACCGTTCAAAAATGCAGCTGGCGATTTTTACCTCCGGGGGCCCTATATCAGTTGCCATTCAGCTGGCAATGGGTATCTCCGATCAAAAAACAATGGAGATTTCCTGGCAGATCATGAATGCTTCAATTACGCGATTTAAATACAATGACCGGGGAATTGCCCTGTCCGGTTTTAACGATATTGCACACCTCGAACTGGAGCTGGATAGGCAGTTATTAACATATCGCTAGTTTCCATACGGAAATGGCTATTTTTCCGATGAGCTGCGTTCTCCGCGGGTTAACGCGTGCCTGCCCCGTTGAGTGCGAAGCCAATTCAACTGGGGCGACGTACTTTATGTACGCCTCGGCGTAAACCCTTGTGCGGCCTTGCTCATCAAAAAAATTACTCATTTCCGAATTGGTAACTAGACATTAACAAAGAATTAATCTCAGTATCGAGTAGGTACAAATAAGAAGATTAAAGGTGTCCCCCAA
>CAMYNZ010000485.1 GCA_947259865.1 uncultured Desulfobacterales bacterium
ATTGGAAACTCAATAATTTTATCGTCTTTTTTACTCACTACAGGTACTGCAGGTTTTTCAAATCCTTCTGATGTATAAACAATCACACGTGGTTTGAGCAAAAAAACCAACTCCGTATTCCCGGTAGCCGTATTTCTAGACGTGGGAATCAACGGCCCATTAAAACCGGGCCCCGAGGAACTGAACTGGTCATTTTCCCGCACCAGACCTGCAATCAAGAGAGAATCACCAGGCCTAATGCGAATCTGGGTCGAAAGCTCGCGCTCAGTGGTTTCCGGCAATTGCAACACTGTTCCATCCGCATCAAAATCTTGAAAACCTCGGAACTCCTCAAGGTCAATATCTATCGTCCCATAAACGGTAGCATTATCCCAATTACTTGAAATAGTAAGCGTAAACCCTGTATCCACCGAATCAGTTTCGGTTGACACAGTTGTCTCGCCATCCTCTGTCGAGCGGGTCAGCGAGGACACATAATTAATGGTGTCTGCCGCGCGCAAAGTTGCCTCAGCACCGGATAACACAGTAATCTGCGGTTGAGAAATTGTCTTCACCGCACCGAATTCAGAAATAAAGCTGAGAATATCACCCGCATTGAAATCAACATCCCCTGTTGTTGGCAACCCTATGCTAATTGGATTAAAATCAGCCCCTGTAGTGCCTGGAACAGTAATACCAGCTTTAAACTTGCCAAAACTTTCTATATTTTCCCAGTTAATTCCTGTCGTGTTTCCTGAATCAAGGCTGACCTCCCAAATATACACTTCGAAGACAATCAATGCCGTGCTGGCACGGATACGCTGGAAATACCGCTCGGCAAGCTCTGCTGTCCGGTTTGTAGCCTCATAAATAATCGTGCGCGTAGCTGTTTCTGTAATTGGGGAAACACCGGTAATAGCCTGCAACCCTGTTGCCAAATTCCCCAGAACATCCGTGTCACCGCCAATTGGGGGTATGGTAACTGTAAATGTCTGGTTTTCCTTAACCACAAGCAAACCATCATCATAGGCACAGTACAAATCCGCCAACCCGCAAACTTTCTTAACAACACCATCCATCGGTCCACGTAAGTTTGTCATGGTCACAGTTCTGGTAAAAGCTGCATCAGACTCAAAAGCCATGGGTAATTCGTAATCTGCCAAAATAAGCTGCAAAGCCCCGGCAACACTTTCTGATCGCAGCTCGAACGGCCCAACATTCTCCGTTGGGAGCCCCCCTGATGCCTGCGCTTTTGGAACAAGAACATCGCTCCCCAAAGGCAGATAAACAACACTGTCAGGCTTTTCATTTACCGCTTCGCCGCGCGGCTTCGCCATCTTGGGGGACGGCACAGACAAATTACGGGCACCAGGCAAATCCACTTGCGCGCAAGCGGAAAAAACAAAAAGCACCAAAAACAGTAATGTCTTTTTAAATAACGGCTTCATTCATGAACTTTATGCAGATAAGCATTTAAAAAATATATATCTTTTCAAAAAGCTAGCATCAGAATTATTACTTTTCTACACCTAATGTTCGTGAAACTGTTTTAATCAACCGATCTTTTTGAACTGGTTTTTTTAAGACCGCTGCGACGTCCAGCTTTGCGGATTCACTCAAGAGGTCGGGATTATCATCCCCAGTCACCAGAATAACAGGCGTTTTTATGCCATCACTTCGAATAGCGCGCAAGAATTCAAAACCATTCACAGGCTCCATACGCACATCGACAATAGCAAAATCTATATCATTGGAAATTTGTTTTAAAGCCTCTGCCCCATCAGACGATTCGACAATCTCATAGCCTTCATCCTGCAAAAACTTGGATATTTGCATGCGGACAAAATCATTATCCTCGACAATCAAAATTCTCTTTGCTTTACTCATACCCGAACAGTTTTCCTTAAGGCTAGTAACGAAAGCTTTATTACAAAAAAATATCATACATAATAAGTGTAAATATGATACTAAGATTTTACCCTGATGCTCTATGATTATATCACAATAGCTGCCCTGATTGCCCTAGCGCTTTATGCGCTCTTCCTTCTGTACAAGTTGGCAATTATAGATTTAAAGTATTTCCTGCTGCCGAATAAATATGTTTTCCCCTTCGGATTATGCGGTCTTGCCTTCAATATAGTAGCATTCAAATCTCTGGCTCATGGGCCCGACCTCATAATAGCAGCCTGTCTGGGCGGCGCCCTTTTATACACAGTACGCTATGCCGCCAACAATTATTATAAAGAAGACACACTTGGTCTGGGCGATGTAAAACTCATTGTCGCCAGCGGCCTTTGGCTTGGCACTGAATTTGTGTTTCTGGCAATTTCACTTGGTGCGTTCGCAGGCATTTTGCATGGTCTTGCAATAGCATTTTACAGGAAACTTAAAGGCGAAGTAGTCTCACTCGGGCAATTATCCCTGCCCGCCGGGCCAGGATTCATCATCGGCATTTTAATAGCCTCCATTTTCAGATTCTATACAATCGCAGGACTACTTCATTTATAAAAAGCAAAAATTTCCTCTGGACAGACAACGCTTTTCCGTGCATTTCCTATAAGCATATATGGAACATTTAATAAGCATAGAATCACTGGACCAAGAGCAAATTCAGAACATTCTGGATCGTGCTAAATACTACCGTGATGCTATGAGAGACGGAAAATGGGACAAAAAAAAGCTCGAAGATAAAATTGTCCTGACGCTATTTTTTGAAAACTCGACCCGTACTCTCACCTCTTTTGATATTGCCGCCAAACGCCTTGGCGCGAATGTTGTGAACTGGAACGCGGAAGTCAGCTCGCTTAAAAAAGATGAATCCTTTAGCGATACGATTGACACACTCA
>CAMYNZ010000486.1 GCA_947259865.1 uncultured Desulfobacterales bacterium
CAGCCCACGGGCTATTCCCCGGGCGCAGCGCTGCCATCCAATAAAGGGCTTACCCATCGCCAAAAAGCATAGGGAGAAAAACTTCTCCATCCCTCATTTATATTAGCACCTCAATTGTACGAAAACTAGGTAGTTCTTTTATAGTTATTTTCTTGCAGATTATTGCAAATTATACCGTACAGCAATTTAGTCGCTATTGGCTCATAGATTGTATCTTAGATATGAGCAATATTAAAATCTTATCAATTTAATCTTCTGGCTATGAACCCATCATCAGCATAATTTTCACCTAAATCTTGGTGCCTGGCGGTAGCCCGGGTTACCGGGTTATCTACCAGGATTAAACAGACGGCAATGGAGATGACAAGTTCGAGTGGGGCGTTACATTTCACAGCAGATTTTGGAACTGATGATTGACTTTTAACCCACTTTTAATACAATCGTCCTCCAGGGAATCGAGGTTTTATTCGGTGAGCTGACAGTAAGATATTGATCCTATTTCAAAAAGAGAAAGTTCCGTGAAGAAATTAAAATTATTCATATCGGTTATGGCGACGATGTTGATAGTAACGGCAGCAATGACGGCAACGGCAGCAGATGAGCTGAAGATCGTTTACAATTTAGGGGTGGCACCGCTAAAGTTTGAAGATGCTGCTTCGCATCCGGCAGGGCTGTTTCCAGATTTGTGGCGGCGGTGGGCTCAAAAAACAGGCAGAAAGACTGAGTTTGTCAGGGTGGAGTCATTTAAAGAATCGCTGCAACTGCTTAAAGACGGCAAGGTCGATCTGCATGCCGGTCTTTTCAGGACCCCGGAGCGCGAGGAATTTTTGGATTATTCCGAACAGCTGTTAGCTCTCGACTACTACATCTTCACCCACCCGTCGGTTTATCCGATCAAGTCGCTGGAAAAAACATCGGGCTTTTTAGTTGGCATCCAGAAAGGCGGGTATACGGAACAATTTGTGCGTTCCAAAGTGCCGTCCAACCGCATTGTTGTCTATGACCGTATTCAGGATCTCTTCCGGGCCGCTCTGGAAGGCGAGATAAAGGTTTTTGTCGCAACGGATCTGAGCCTGTTTTACTTTCTAAAAGAAAATTTGCAGATTAACATCTTCGAATACGATCAGGACCATCCGCTGTATTCCCAGGTGTATTACACGGCGGCTAAAAAAGGAAACCCGGCGCTGATTCAACAGGTGACAAATGGATCGTGCAGGATTTTAAGGACATACCCCAGGAGCCGGTGGTCGCCCTGTCGGAAAAAGAGACCCGGGTCGACCTATCCGCAACAGAACGGGCTTTCCTCAAAGCCCATCCGGTCATTCGGGTACACAATGAAAAAGACTGGGCCCCGTTTAACCACTTCGAGTATGGCAGTCCTCAGGGGCTGTCCATTGACTACATGAACCTGTTGGCCGAAAAACTCGGCATCAAGGTTGAATACATCACCGGACCGAGCTGGAACGATTTTCTGGGCATGATCAAGCGCAAGGAACTTGACGTCATGCTCAATATCGTTAAAACCGAAGACAGGCTGAAATATATTCTTTACACGTCTCCGTACATACGAAACCCCAATGTGATCGTCAGCCCGCTTGACAGTCCTTATGATAGCATCGATGCCCTTTTCGAGAAAACCGTCGCTTTTCCGCAAGGCTTTTTCTTTGAGGAGGTCCTGACGAAGTCGTTCCCCCAAATTCAGGGTTTGCCGGTTGAAGACACACTGGCGAGTCTGAAGGCGGTTTCCCTCGGCAAAGCGGACGCTGCCTTAGGCGAAGCAGCCGTGATGCGGAATCTTATCGCCAAGAATTTGCTCACCGGATTGAGAATCTCGGGTGAAGTGGATATCGGCAATCCCGACTTAACAAATCTTCGTATCGGTGTGCGCGACGACTGGCCGTTGTTACAATCGGCCCTGATCAAAACCATGGCCGTCGTCAAGCCGGCGGAAATGTACCAGATCCGTCTTAAATGGCTAATGGCCGATAAACGGCAGAGCGATGAGACGGACGTATCGCCAGCCGAGGCCTCGGCCGGGGAAAAGAAAATTCCCCTTTCGGCTGCCGAGAGAGCCTGGCTGGCAGAGCACCAAAAGATTCGTTTCACGGGAGATCCGGACTGGTTGCCACAGGAGGCGTTCACGAGCGACGGGCAGTACGTCGGAATCGTGGCGGACATCCTCGACCTCCTGGAGGCCAGACTCGGCATCATCTTCGAGCGCGTCCCGGTAAAAACATGGAACGAAGCGGTGCGCCTGACGGAGGCGGCGGAGGTTGATATACTGTCCGAGACAACGAGCTCGGAACGAGACACGATGACCTTTACCACACCCTACCTCGTTTTTCCGGTTGTGATCATCGCTGGAAAAGGGACTGAGCCCATCTCGGACCCCGGCGAGCTCAAGGGCAGACGCGTGGCGGTGGTCAAAGACTATGGTTATGTGATTCCTTTTCGTCGTCAGTTTCCGGATCTGGACTACGTGGTAGTGGAAACGGTTCGGGAAGGTCTCATCGGCCTATCCGCGGGCGAAGTCGATGCCTTCATCTCTGCCGCCCCGACGGCATACTATTTAATGTCCGAGCTTGGGCTGACAAATCTCAAGGTCATCGGTTCCACAGGACTTTCCATTGATTTGGGATTTGGCGTTCGCAAGGATGCGCCGGTGCTGGTCGGTATCCTCAATAAAGCCCTGGCCAGTATCACCGAAGAAGAAAAATTCAAAGTCCGCCAGAAGTGGGTTCCCTTTATAGATATACCTGTTGCGCAAACCACCGTCCCGATTTCATATGGCCGCCTGATTGCTTACGGCCTTGCGGTCTTCATAATTCTCAGCCTGCTGACCTGGATTCTCATCAAAGTGGCAAGAAAAGAGCAACTGGCCGTGAGTTTCGGATCGCGCTGGTTTCGGGGACTCGTCCTGGCCGGTTTGAGTTTTTTTGTCATTGTCGTCTGCCTGCTAGGGTGGTTTACGCTGGATAAGAATAAGGAACAAAATCTGACCGCTGTCGGCGAAGACCTGAGCGAAACTGTAATAACCGCGAATGACCGCCTCAACTTCTGGGTGGAGAAAAGACTATCCTCACTGAAGCTGCTGGGACGCGACCCGGAGCTGGTGACGCTGGTCAAACGCCTTCTGGCCGTCACACCCGACCGTGAAAGTCTGTTGGCCTCCGATGCGTTGCGGGATGCCCGTGACTTTTTCAAGAACAACAAGGATGTTTTTTCAAATTTAGGCTTTTTTATCATCAGCGCGGATCGCGTCAGCATCGGGTCCATGCGGGACACCAATATCGGTACCCGTAATCTCATTGCACTTCAGAAGCCGGATTTGCTCCGGCGGGCATCTGCGGGCGAAGTCCTGTTCGTGTCGCCCATGGAATCCGATGTCCCTTTGGGCAAAGAGCTGCAGGCAGACGGGGCTCGGAATCCATCCACCCAATTCTTTATGGGACCCATCCGGGGCCCCAGTAGACAGAGCATTGCTGTGATGACCCTGAGGGTGGATCATACCCGAGACTTCTCACAGTTACTGCCGCCTTCTATCACGCACAAGACCGATGAAACATACGCTTTTAGCGAGCATGGCGAAATGCTTTCGGAAAGCCGGTTTGGCGATCTCCTGCGCCGGATCGGACTGATCAGCGAAGATCAACAGAGTGCTCTGAACGTTGCCCTTCGAGATCCGGGTGTCAACCTGGTGGCCGGGCAGCGTCCCCAAATCGAAAGATCGCAGCAGCCCTTAACCCGGATGGCGTCCCGTGCCATTCAATTAAAGGCTAGTATGGCGAAGGCCGGTCAAACCACTGGCCACTCGAAAATCG
>CAMYNZ010000487.1 GCA_947259865.1 uncultured Desulfobacterales bacterium
TAATTAAGCCATCTCATCGAGGTGGCTTTTTTTATGGGCGTCTGCATTGGGTCCAGGCCGTGTGAAAGCTCGATGATTAGTCTGGCGTAGGGACGCCGACATTGCTGGAAGTCGATTGCATACGATTTTATATGCTTAATGAGCCGGTTCGTTTTTAATATGAACTCAGGCTGCGATAGCCTCGATGAGCCTTCGAGTTCCGAAGATATTGATCATTCGCTTCATGTTGTAGGCCAGAACGTGGAGACTCATCTCCGTGCTGACCTTTGGAACCGTTTTCGTCAGGAAGTGGGTATAACCCATCCAGCATTTGAGCGTACCGAACGGATGTTCTGCCGTCGATCGTCGCACACGCATCCGTTCGGGTTCACGCTCAAGACGCGCATCCAGTGCCTCGACAACATGCTCGTGCTCCCACCGAGCCACTCGTCGATTTTTGCCCGTAGTACACCGATCTTTCATGGCACAGTTGGGACAGTTTGAAGACCAGTATTTGTGGATCACCTGGCCATGCTCCTCGGTCGCAAAGCGCCAGATGAGCCGGTCTCCGGCTGGACATTCATACTCGTCATCATCGGCGTGATAAATGAAGTCACGCTTGTTGAATAAACCTTTCCTGGTACTGTTGGAGGTTAATGGTCTCGGCAGGTACGTCGTGATGTTGTCCTGATCACAAGCCAGGACCTCTTCGCCCTTGAAGTAACCGCGGTCGGCGACTACATCGAGTTCGTCAACACCCATCGCTTCCTTTGCCCGCACCGACATGCGATGAAGCTGGTGCCGGTCGTGCCCATCCTGGGTGACATCATGAGCCACAATGAGATGGTGCTTAGTATCCACGGCTGCCTGAACGTTGTATCCCACCATGCCAGTGCCGCGGCCACTGGTTGCCATGGATCTGGCATCGGGGTCGGTGAGCGAGATCTGTTGGTCCGGTTCAGCGCTTAACCGGACTTCCAGCTTTTTTAGGCGATCCATCTCCTTCTCGAGTGTCGAGATCTTATCCTTCAAGCGTTGTGACTTGTTCGTGGCCACCTCAGATTCCTGCCGGTCCGTGCTGGCAATCTGGTTCAGGTATCGATCGATGCTTTCATCAATCTGCTGCAACCGGCGCTTGAGCTTGGCCTTGGTGAAGTTTTTGTCTCGTGTGTTGACGGCCTTGAACTTGGCGCCATCGATCGCCACAAATGCGTTGGCGAACAAGTTGAGCTTACGGCACAACATCACGAACTCGCGACAGACCAGGCGAATCGCCTCACCATTGTCTTTACGGAAATCGGCAATCGTTTTGAAGTCCGGGGCGAGCCGTCCAGTCAGCCACATGAGCTCAACATTACGCCGTGCCTCGGCTTCGAGACGACGAGAAGACTGCACCTTGTTCATGTATCCGTACACAAAGATCTTGAGCATGGTCGCCGGGCTATAACCAGGCCTTCCGGTATCGGCGGCTTCTGTCTTAAAACCTAATCCGGACAAATCCAGGCGATCGATAAAGACATCAATCACCCGCGCGGCGCTGTCTTCATCTACATAATCGTCAATGTGTTCGGGAAACAGGGTCGATTGGTATCGGTTCTCACCCTCAATGAATCCGCTCATTGAATACCCCAGTAGCCGGAAAGCTATATTTTACTCCGCTTGGGAGTTTTCACACAGTCTGGGTCGGAAGCTGCCGCTGATCAATAAAATCCGAGCGTCTGCTTTCTTTAAAGGTTGGAGGAAATTTTTTATGGAAAACGCGTATGCAGTACCTGTATAACGTTATTAACAAACTAATGAAATCAACTGGCTCCAGCGCTGATTCGTTGTGTTTTGTGAAAGGGGATCGAGGTTGTAACTATCTGAATTACAAATGATATAGCTTGATTTTGCAGTCTGATTTGTAATCGGTTGCTTAATGAAGCGACTTTTTTCATATCTACCTACATGAAAACTGTCTAACAACATGCCCTGTAAGAGGCATTAATCAAGTACTTACGAGTGGATCTGATCAGTTTTGTTAGACATGCTAGCTTCTTTTGAAGAGCCTGAAAGCAAAAGTACAGTGCGGGCTTCAACCAATTCTTACAGGCCTGCGCGGGGTGCAGGTGGTCGGAGGTTCAAATCCTCTCGCCCCGCCCAAATCCAAGGTTCACAAAACGGCAGGGACTGCCGTTTTGCACAGCGCGAAGCGCTGCCCACAGGGCGCCCGCCAGTGAATGGCGCGTGCAATCCTCTCGCCCTTTTATCATTCCGATACGTCGGACCGCCCGAAAGTGTAAATCTCCAAACCGTAGTAAATTTGAAAGATCCCCACTTGCGTGGGGATGACACTTTAAGTCGAGATGTACTCATTAAACCCTCTCGCTCCAATAATTGAATTCCGGGTCTTCAGGTTTCCCTAAAGCATCAGACCTAGCGGATTGTCGATTAATTGAGCAATGATCCGATTTTAAAATGAGCTCGTAATACACACGTAGGACCTTTTTTATACTCTTTTTGAAGGGTGAATATTTATCCAGAGTAGCTTTATCTATAAACAATATATGGTATTGAATGCTACTCAAGAACCCTAGATATAGTTGTTTTCTGGATAAACCTGGGAATAAACAGTACGATTTAACATGGTATTAGTCATGATCTTTACGGGAATTGTACTATTTTTAATTTAATAGACAGTTAACGGATCTTTTATTTTGACCAAACAACAGCAAGAGCAAGAGCATTTTCAGCGTCTCGGCCTTCTGATTGCATTCGGTAGCGGTATCCTGATCTGGGCCATTATCATCCTGTTTTTCTATAGTATCGTTCAGTAACAG
>CAMYNZ010000488.1 GCA_947259865.1 uncultured Desulfobacterales bacterium
TGGCCCAGGCCAACTTCCGCGACGCTAAGTCGCAACGCTACCTCCTGCTGGCCACCGTCGCCCGCCTCAAGGCGGAGCTCGACAGCCGCGACCTGATCATGCCAGAAGAAGTGCTGAAAGAGGCGCCCTCCGCAGCCGCCGATCAGGAGGCCCTCTTCAAGCTGCGACAAAGTCAATTGAACGCCCAGATCAGGGTGCTTGAGTCCCAAGCCTCTCAGCGCAAGCAGGAAATCGCCGAGATGGGCACCCGGCGCAAGCAGCTGCAAGGCAGCTTGGAGCTTGCGAAACAGGAACATGCGATCACGAAACGGCTTGTCGACAAACAGATTCGAATATTTTCTTGTCAGAAGTCATCGCACCGGTATGACTCGCCGCTGCCCGGCTGCCGGCTTCACTACGTCCGCCCTTTAGAAGGACGATGGGTTTCTTTTTACCGACCCGACGGGCGCTATTGAAAAATCGACGCCCATTCTTAACGCTTTCAACGTAAAGAATCACCGTCCGAGTCAGGGAATCCACTTCGAAGCCATCCAAATAATCTTCAATCGTCATCATGGCTTCATTGCCCGATCCGCAGAAAGCGCGAATTCCAATGCCTTGCTGTTCTGCGAAAGCAAGCAACTGGATTCCCATATTGCCGGATTGTGCAACCATCGCCGTTGAACCAGGTCTTGGCATTACCGGTGAGCCTGTGCAGTACAAATTGTTGTGGGGGTTACAGATGCCCATGGTATTGGGCCCAAGCACCAGAATACCTGATTTTTGTGCGGCTTGTACCAGTTCTTTTTCCAGTTGCTTACCGTGATTACCGGTTTCACCAAAACCGGAAGTAATCAGCAGCATGTTTCGAATCCCTTTTTCCTTAAACTGAGGAATGAGAGCCAGAACCTTATCTGCCGGTATCGTCACAGCGGCCAGGCCGATCTTAGCCGATATTTCCGCAACGGATCGATAAACCTTTCTGCCTGCGATGGTACCACCTTTCGGGTTAACCGGGTAAATTCGGCCTTTAAAGCCGCCGCTGATGGTATTGGACATCAAGCTATGACCCCATTTTCCTATTTGGGCGGAAGCACCGACTATAGCAACACTTTTGGGATAAAATAGCGATCCGATAGCATCCGGTGAAACCGGCGGCAGTATGTCTGTTTTCGGAGATTGCCCGCCGGTGACCACCAGGGCGTCGACTGCCAATGCCCGGCCTTTTTCAGTCACCAGCAATGGGTTAATATCAATTTCTGAGATCTCAGGATGGTTTTGACCAATTTGAGACAATCCCAACAGCGTTTTTGTGAGTTCATCCCGCCTTGCAGCCCGCTCTCCCCTGAAATTACCAAGAAGTGCTTTGCCTCGTATTTCCGCAAGCATCTCATTTGCCTCGGTTTCAGATAACGGTGCCAGGCGAAAACTCACATCGGAAAATACTTCCGTAAAAATCCCGCCGATGCCAAACATGATCACGGGTCCAAATTGAGGATCCTTAAACAGACCGGCAACAAATTCACGCCTGCCTTGTATGTAGGGCTGAACCAGAAATCCATCTAATTCGTCTGCTGCTCGAAAGGTGATAGCCTGCACAGCATTCTTGACTGCCTTGGAATCCGCAAGATTGAGGTGCACCAAACCTTGATCGGTTTTGTGCCATAGATTTTTACCCATGCCTTTGAGGACGACGGGAAATCCAATATTGCGGGCAGCAGAAGCCACATCCGCTCGCCGATCAACAAATTGATCATGTACCAAAGGAATGCCATACTTTCTAAGCAAATGTTTGGCTTCGGTGTCATTTAAAGCGGTTTTCTGGTTGTTTGGGTGCAAATCTCTACCATCCATGCTCAAGCCTCGGTTGTCAAAGAAGATTTCGTTTAGCTAGCTAACGAATTAGCTTCCGATTCACTTGCAATCAAACCGAACGTCTTTGGGTCGAAGATAAGATCAATCCCTAAATCAAGCATATACTCTATCTTCAAAGAAGGTCAAGTTGTATGGGAAAAAGAAATGGAATTTAAATGAAAGCACAGATAACTTCATATTACCTGCAGCTCGGTTTTGCATCCACAGTCGGACTTCATCTTTACGCCCATGGGTTTTTATGCTATAAAGAGAATTCAAATTTTCCAATAATCGCCTTAAATTACAAGGAATGTTTAATGCGTATCGGTATCGGATATGATGTCCACCGACTGGTGACCGCGCGGAAACTTGTTTTGGGTGGTGCTGTCATTCCCTTTGGGAAAGGTTTGCAGGGACATTCGGACGCAGATGTCCTTGTGCATGCGGTATGTGATGCCCTGCTGGGGGCAACCGGGTTGGGTGATATCGGTTTACATTTTCCGGATACCGATCCTCAATATAAAGATATCTCCAGCCTAATTCTCCTGGCTGAAGTCAACGAAATGGTTCGAAATAAGGGTTTTAAGATCCAGAATATTGATACGATCGTTTTTGCTGAAGCCCCCAATATAACCCCCTACCGAAAAACCATGCAGCAAAATCTGGCGTCCAGCGTTGAAGTTGATCCCGACTGCATTAATATTAAAGCTACGACGACAGAAGGGCTTGGAATGGTCGGAAAAGGGGAGGGTATCGGCGCGATGAGCATCGTTCTAATTGACTGAATGCCCACCATGACCGTAGCCACTTCCTTTAAATTCACTGCCGACGGATACAATCCATCGTTACGACCGCGTTCAATAATTTAACTCTTTGATTTATTTCAAAATTAAATCATGTCCGACTTCAAATTAATTTCGAATTTTAAACCAGCCGGTGATCAGCCCGAAGCCAT
>CAMYNZ010000489.1:0-2778 GCA_947259865.1 uncultured Desulfobacterales bacterium
GGGTTCAATCCTTCGATTATTAAAAATCGGTCCTGCCCAATTCTGACCGGCTCACAATTTGTTGTATGATATGGATGATATCACAGTTTTTTTGGAGTGATAAAAACCTTGGTTATGTTGGAGGAATCACAGATTTTAGAAACCTCAAAAAACCTGTGATCTATAGCAGATATCAAAGCCATCGACAGAATCGGATGACCCCTACATATAGTGGCCCCCTCCAAAGTTCAAAAGTGCAGCATTCAATGAGTAGATTGAGCTGCTTTAGAATAATTGCGAATTAAAGCATAGCAGAAGATTACACCTTCCTGAGTTTCAGGATTTTAATCGAATTGTATTGAGGGATGAGATCTAAAATAAATTGGAAGATTCGATATTACAGATTTATAGCCGTTATACACAATTTAGCCAAAATGTGGATTGCGTATACCGAATATACAATCGTCGATATAATTTTAGTTGCTAAATTTTCTACATTGCTTATCTTAAAGATTAATCAAATTGTCCACTTTCACCTATTGGCTGTAACTGCTTTTTTCCCTTCTATGATTAGCTAATCCATTTTAAATCGGTTGCTGGTTAGGGCTTTTCAACCGGGGTAACGTGAACGTTGATCCTCTAAAACCTGGTATATCTAAGCGGTTTAAACGGAAAATCCGAGCAACAAGCCGCACTTGCTTAATATTCAATCTCATCAGTAAAAATGAAGGAGAAGAAAAATGAATCTAATGAAACCACGGATAATATTTACTTTCGGGACTATGACTCTCCTCGCCTTGCTCGTGTCGGCCTTCGCCGCTCCGACGGTGTCCAGCGCCGGCGCAGACACTCGCCCCAACATTATCATTTTTTTAGCCGACGATCTCGGCTATGCGGATCTTGGGGTCTACGGTTCGGAGATCGCAACACCGAATCTCGACGCGCTAGCGGAGCAAGGCACCCGGTTCTCGAACTATCACACCGCCGCCACCTGCTCACCGACTCGCAGCATGCTGCTCACAGGAGTGGATAACCACCTCACCGGCATGGGCAACATGATCGAGATTATGGCCGACAACCAGTGGGACCAACCCGGTTACGAGGGCCACATGACCGACGACGTGGTTACGGTGGCGACACTGCTGAGGGACAGCGGGTACAATACCTACATGGCGGGCAAGTGGCACCTTGGCAAGACCAAGGACAGTCTGCCGGCCGCCCGGGGCTTCGAACGCTCGATCGCCCTGATGGAAAGCGGTGCCGACAACTGGGAGAAGAAAACCTATCTGCCGATGTACGATTACGTGCACTTCTACGAAGGATTTGAAGAAATCGACCTGCCGGAGGACTTTTTTTCCAACGAATACTACATCGATCGGATCCAGGAGTACATCGAAGCGGACCGCGACAAGCGCAAACCATTTTTCGCCTACGTATCGTTCCAGGCCCAGCACTACCCGCTCCAGGCACCCAAAGCGTACATCGACAAATACAGGAAGGTTTATAACGCCGGCTGGGATAAAATCCGCGCCCGGAGGTATGCCCGTCAGGTCGAAATGGGTCTGATGCCGGCCGGCCTGACCCTGCCGCCGAATCCTGTGGCACTGCCCTGGAAATCGCTCAATAAAAAGGAGCGTCGCGTTATGGCCAAGAAAATGGCGGTATATGCGGGGATGCTGGAAAATATGGACACAAACATCGGCCGCCTGATCGCGTATCTGAAAAAAATCGGCGAAGCGGACAACACGCTCTTCCTTTTCATGTCCGATAACGGCGCCGACAACAACGAACAGGACAAAGTCTTCCCGGAGTGGTATGCCAAAAACTTCGATCTTTCATACGAGCGCATGGGGCTCAAGGGCAGCTACGTGAATTACGGGCCGGGCTGGGCTGCGGCCTCGGGTGCGCCGCTCAACCTGTTCAAGGGCTCTGCCTCGGAAGGCGGCATGCGCGTGCCGTTTATTATCACCGGACCGGGAGTTCGAAAAGGGGTGACGACCGATGTGTTCGCTTACGTCAGCGACATTGCGCCCACGCTCCTACAACTGGCCGGAGTAGACCAACCATCCGGGTCGTACGGCGGCCGTGACGTTCACGCCATCTCCGGCAAGAGCATGCTCGGCTTCCTGATCGGCCGGGCAGATCGTATTCACGGACCCGACGATGCCGTGGCATACGAGCTCGCCGGAAGCGCCGCCGTCTTTCGCAATGGATACAAGCTGCTGAAAAACAACCCACCCTTCGGTGACAAGAAATGGCGCTTGTATCGCACTGGTGAGGACCCTGTCGAAACAGACGACCTGTCCGAGCAGAAACCTGAGGAACTGGCAGCAATGGTTGCAGCTTACGAGCGCTATGCCAAAGAAGTCCGCCTCATCGAGGTTCCGGAGGACTACAACCCCATCATGCAGATACAGAAGAACGTCGAGCGTAACCAGGCCAAGGAAATTCTCGACAAGGTCCCTGTCACGTTTGAATAACAAGCGGGAACCTGCCTGAAAACATCCATTAACTCTGTACGGAATAGAGAATGACACGCTTTCAGGCAGTTCAACTCGAGAAAGCAGAAAAAAGGTACTAATATTAGTTTAAAAGCTACGGACATGTGATCAAGAGCGATCTTCATCAATCAATATGAACTTATAAACTAATATACGTCCCATGACTCGGCCCGCAATGATTGTGGCGATCAGATAGCGTTGGAAGTTGGTTATTTATAGACAGATGGAAATTTTACTTAGTCACTAGAAACGCATAAAATCATAGACGTCTCCATTTTTTTCCATCTTGGCCACCCCT
>CAMYNZ010000489.1:2786-5141 GCA_947259865.1 uncultured Desulfobacterales bacterium
TCCCTCATCGATCACGTCGAGTAGCAATTAGCAGTTTGAACTGCAGGTCCTGAACCGTGGTTTTTCTTCAGCGGACACTGTCATTATGTTTCATTTCGAACATCCGTTGGGAAACGTAGCGGTAGGCCAGCATTGCAAAAACAGCACCGACCAGAAAGATCAGAATTAGGGCGACAACCAGCAAAAAGAGATGATTGATCCACTTGCTGCCCTTTGATTCAATTTGTTCGAAACTGTCACGAATTCGCGGCAGGCTGTTTTCCCATCCAGGGGAAACCATCAATTGATCAACAGTCTTAACCAGTCCGTCAAGTTCTTTAATCACGGTTGAAGCTTCCATCAGGGTTGCCTGGTAGTCTTTGATTTTAAACGGCTCCGATGAAGTCTTAGGCGTTGCCGCGTTTGAACCTAAATTAAGATGCTCGGCCAAAGCATTGGCCGACGTCAACAGTTTATTTCCTGACTCAAGTGTTTGCAGCATATCCGTCATCAATCCCCTGATGAGCTTTTCTTGCGATAAAAAGTCCTGGATTGCTTTCTGTCTTTCACCCGATAATTCTTTCATAAATTGTTCTATTGTCGCGATACGCTCAGCCGATACTTTGGTTGCGATCTTATCAAGGGATGTCATAACAAGGGCGTTGATATTCTCCACAGCTTGTTTAATCGTTTTATCGCGTTCGTCTGAGATCTGATCCGGCAGTTTTTCGGCCACAGCGACCATGCGCCCGGACACCTCGGATAATTGATGAATGTCTCCCAGAATCTTGCTAACATCCGGGTTGGCGATCAACTGGGATATCCAAAAATCGGCGAATGCTCCGGCCATCAGCGGCAACCGGGTTCCCAGGAACATACCGCGCTCAGCCAGCAGGCGCGCTTCCTCTACCTGCCGGGTAGCGTTCTGTACGTTTTTCAAAATCCCCCTGACCTTTGCTTTTTCCAGCGTTGACTTTCGGCGCTCGGATGCAAAATCGCTGAACCGGACGTAGGCAAAAAAAGTAACCTCCGGATGCTCCCGTCGCCACTGCTGGATCAGGGCCCTTAGGTCCTTTTGCTGGCTGGGTGTAAGCACTTTATCTGTGATTTGCCAGATATCGGTTTCGGCTTGTTTGAATGCTCTCAAGATGGGATCGACTTGCGGGCCGAATTTTTTGCGCCAGTGTTCTTCATAGATCATTCGGCCTAAAACAACCATCGTCACCATGTCGAGGAGGGCCACCTCCGGGTCTGCTTCAACGGCTGTGGTTAAGGCGGACGACATGGCATATACAGTTGAGCGGCGCACAGTTCGGCGTTGTTCCGGTGGTGGAGATTGGGCATCATAGACATTGAATGCTGCGACCATCATTGAACCAAAACGGTCAGCATAGCTCATCACCTGGGATTGAAGCTCGGCCTCTGTCATGACATAAGCGCCTTCCATTTTTTTATTTTTCTCCTTTTTTTGTTTCGCCGTATAACCGTCTCCTGCGGTAAAAACCAGAACAGCGATAACCGGAAGTGCTAGAAAAACCTTGAAGTCAAGTTGGCTTTTGAACAACATCATTCCTCCTATGTGGTGACACTACACATGAAAGTTCATGTCTATTTACTAACAATCTGATGTTAGCCTCTTATTTTGTCTTTGCGTTGAGCTTTATGAAGCTTGTTGGGCGCAGGTCGATCTGATACCTGTGACCATCGAGCTTGCAATCTTACTTCTACTGTTGCGGCGGAACTTCCCAACGCAAAAATTCAAAGGCTTCGATATCAATGGGTTCACTTGATACCCACAATACGGCTCGTAAACCGTCGGTGAAGTAGGGATCTCCGGTGAGGTTGCCTCGTGGATCAGACATAGGTGCGGCCTCGACCCCCTTTACATATGCGGTTTTTGCAAGTCCCTGAGAGTACAAGAGATCCTGGATCAGATAATCTCTGGTTTCATCTACATCCGGATCAATCTTGTGGGTTACAATGGTTTTTCTGGTAAAGCGTACACCGATGTCGCGACTGATTTGTCCGATCCACACCGGTTTGCCTTCAAAGCGTAAGGGCGAAAGCCAGAGTCTCAGGTGATTTCGTTCATGAATCGACTCCCGAGCCTTCTGCAAAGCTACATCCTGGCTTCGTCCATAAACATACAGCGGACTAATAGGCGAGTAGCGGTATCGTCCGCCAAACAGGAAGGTTAATCCCGTCTTCCATGCGGAAGCGGTGTATATGGTCTCTGTCTCATCCCACCCGGCCCGAATGAAGGCATGAAATACATCCTCCTCTATGCCGATGACTACGAGGTTAAGCGGGTCGCCCTGCTCGGTTCCTTTTTTGTTTGTGGTGCAGCAGGGTAAACGTTCCAGCGCCCTTTTTAAG
>CAMYNZ010000490.1 GCA_947259865.1 uncultured Desulfobacterales bacterium
TAATGAGGCAGATTTGATCGTAGCTAATTTGTTTGTTTTATCCCCCCGCTTTTTTCTGATGTCTTCTCCGTGCATTGTCCAGATAATATCATTATTTTCATCAGATGTATTACGGTTCCCAACAATCATCCAGTAATGGCTATTAAATGCTTCATCAACCGTTTTGCAATTTTTCCACAGGCTATAGGAGAACACAGCAATAGTAGCCAAAAAACTGTATACCAGAATTCGAAATTTCCACTTCTCGATATACATAATTGTCAACTCCTAACAGGCCCACATTATATAAATTGACCAGTCTAACAACGGGTGGTTAGATGGACCGTGCAGCACCCAACCACCCGGGGCAAAATAATAGATGTAAAAAAATCCTTGATTAAATAACTCAAACATAGTGCCTCCTTCAAGCAGCAAACAGAACATAAAAGCCCCAATCCATACCTGGGAAATCAGGAGGACCATACAACATCCACATTCCTCCCTTCATGTATTTCCAGTAGAAAAACTCTGGATCTAATTCCAGTTGACTAATCATGTGATGCCTCGTAGTTTACTACAACTTCACCCCTGGACGCCTTGAATCCGCGGTACCCCTCCAGAGGCGGATCTTCGACCTCGACCTCCGCTCGATTAGGGTCTTTGTCAGGTCGTTGCCGTTGGGTGAAGACGATAACGGCCAGGATTTACAAACGGTTTTAAAGCCCGAGATTTCCGAGGTCGTCCGGATTAAGAACCCATTCGTCGGACATTATATTCAATACATGCATCATCTCATGGCCAAGTGATTCCTGATCAATATAAATACCGTATTCGGTCTCCTTTCCCGGTACCCATAACTCGTAGCGGTTCTCTTTCGGGAAATAGCGAGACAAAGCAATCGGATTGCCGTGCGGATACATCGCTCTGATTTTTTCAAGGTCTCCGATGATGTGAATTTCCAGTTTTTGAGGTTTTGCCACTACATGCAGTTCCGGGGTTTCCGGCAGCTGTTTATACGCTTTCCAAGAGTACCAGGCCCCCTTCTTTCGCAGTTCGGTGACAATAGGCTCTCTATTTACCGATTCGTACACCCACTGGATCGCGGTGACGAGACCGATAAGGACAAGGGGTATGATGAACATGGCCCTGACGAGCTTTTTTATTTTTTCTAAACTTTTATTCATCTATTATTTCTTTTTAAAGATCAGGGTATCGTTCGGAAACATTTTCCTCATTGATGAGGTAACCGGAAATACTATTCTGGTTCCGCTGGGTAGGCTTTCCAGAAATCCCCGCAGCGGCATTTTACCTTCCGGTCCCTTAACACATATACCAGCTCTTAGTTCATTTTGCTTCAAGGCTTTCTTATTTCGACTCAAATTTTCATCTATTGCCATTGCGCACCCCCAAATGTTTGTGTCACAGGTGGATTAAACTTTTATGAAGCCGTCAAAAAGAGGACAGGTAAAAATATGAATCAATTTTTAGCCGGTTTCGCCAATACGCCTTTCCATTTCGCCATCTTCTCGGGGTTGGATTCCCAACGGACGGCAGTAATTTTTGAACTTGCGATTAGGTCCTGCACTTCATCTTTTGACATAATGATCTCTTCACCATCTCCGCGAATTACCTTACAGCTCGGTGTATATCTGTAAATACCGTGAAGATTTCCGGTGTTGCACATTTTAAGATATCTTCCGGCTTTTTTGTGCCCCTGGTCCGCTGCTTTGCGAAACCACCGGGACGCTTCTTTCTGGTTGCGGGATACACCTTCACCGTTGACGAGCATTACCCCCAGGGAAAACTGGGCTCCGGCATTACCCTGCTCGGCTGCTTTCCAGTACCACTTCAACGCCTCTCCTAAATCAGGCACAACCCCCAGTCCCTCTTCATACATAAGCCCCAGAAGCAACTGCGCCAGTTCATATCCCTGCTCGGCCGACTTGCGATACCATATCAGCGCTTCGCCGTAATCTCTGGACCGCCCCTGGCCTTTGCGGCACATGGTCGCTATGCTGCACTGGGCAAGCGCATCCCCCTGTTTTGCTGCTTTTAAATACCATTCAGCTGCTTTTGCTAAGTCCTTGATTACGCCTTTTCCTTCCTCATAATAGATGCCCAGGTAAACCTGCGCCTCGCAGTAACCATTTTTTGCGGCTGTATCGTACCACGCCAAGGCCGCTTTGAAGTCCTTCAAAACGCCATGCCCCATCTTGTACATCTGACCGAGGCTGAACTGGGCGGTAGCATCCCCCTGCTGCGCGGCTTTCAGGTACCACTCAGCTGCTTTTCGGTAGCTTTGGGAAACGCCTTCTCCTCTATCGTACATGCAGCCCAGATTAAATTGAGCCCAGGCGTCGCCCTTATCGGCCGCCATGCGAAACCAACGGGAGGCTTCTTTAAAGTCTCGCGGAACTCCCTTACCGTTATCATACATATACGCCAGCCAGCATTGGGCATTGAGATCTCCCTGTTCGGCCAGCGGTGTCCAGATAGCCAGTGCTCTGGCTAAATCGCCCCTGTTATAGGCTTCCATCCCCACACTAAATCCGGGTAAATCTTTATTGCTGGAATTCATAACCAAACCCTCCTTTTGAGGTCTTCATTTAAGCTCGCCTCTTAAGATACTTTATATCTATCACACGGTTTTGACAGATCCGGTCACAGATTCTATGAATTTTTTAAAACATAAAATAAAGGAAAGAAAAGCGACTTTATATGGGGGATGATTGGATAATTTTAAATTCGTAAGCTGATCTCTGAATTTGAGTTGGCTGCTGGAAAGCAAATCCA
>CAMYNZ010000491.1 GCA_947259865.1 uncultured Desulfobacterales bacterium
TGGATGCAGACGCCCCAGGGTTTTCGTATCGCTGAAAATGGCCTGTTTTACCCAACCAACTGGATACAGGTAATCTTCAATCCATCCTTTCCCTACCGTTTTGTGCATATGATTATGGCGGTCTATCTGACCACAGCGTTTGTCGTGGGCGGGATTGGCGCTTTTTATCTCTGGCGCAAACGCCATGTAAAACATGCCCGGGTCATGTTTGGGATGGCAATGCTCATGGCCGTATTTGTTGCCCCCCTGCAACCCATCATCGGCGATTTACACGGTCTCAATACTTTGGAACATCAGCCGGCTAAAGTGGCAGCCATGGAAGGCATTTGGGAAACCGAGCGAGGAGCCCCTCTAAAATTGTTCGGATGGCCGGATCAGGCGGAAGAACGGACCAAATATACGATTGAAATCCCCAAACTATCCAGCCTGATTCTCACCCATGATTTAAACGGCGAGGTCAAGGGTCTAAAGGAATGGCCCAAAAACGATCGCCCGCCGGTCGCCTGGGTTTTCTGGTCGTTTCGGATTATGGTTGGCATCGGTATTCTAATGGTAACCACCGGTGTCATCGCCGCTGTCCTTTTTTACCGTAAAAAATTATTCGACACCCAGTGGTTTCAATTCTGGTGCATGGCTCTGACGCCAGCAGGATTTGTTGCCGTGATTGCCGGGTGGTTTGTCACGGAGATCGGCCGACAACCCTACATCGTCTATGAAGTGATGCGCACGTCGGAAAGCGCATCGCCCGTGGTAGGTCCTCATATCGCCCTGTCGCTTCTGGCTTTCATCATAACCTATATTTTTGTGTTCGGTGCCGGCAGTTATTACATTTTGCGGCTGATCGGCCGGGGACCCGGCACCGGGGAGAAAGCGTACGGCACCCATGGTGTGGATGAACCGCCCCTGGTTACGGATATCGTTTCTGATACGGGAGGTAAAAATGTTTAGTTTCGAAAGCTTTCTGGATTTACCCCTGATCTGGTACTGTTTGATAATTACAGCCATATTTCTTTATGTCATCCTGGACGGTTTTGATCTTGGCGTGGGGATTTTGTTCCCCTTTGCCCCCTCGGATAACAGCCGTGATCGGATGATGAACTCGATTGCTCCTTTTTGGGACGGCAACGAAACCTGGCTGGTACTTGGCGGTGGCGGATTGTTTGCCGCTTTTCCCCTGGCATACGCTGTCATAATGCCCGCGCTGTATTTTCCGGTGATCCTGATGCTGCTCGGGTTGATATTCCGCGGGGTGGCATTTGAGTTCCGGTTCAAAGCAACCGGCAAATCCAGAAGGCTCTGGGACTATGCGTTTCACTTTGGTTCTCTGGCAGCCACTTTTACCCAGGGCATGATATTAGGTGGATTCGTGCAGGGGATTAAAGTCGCGGGTCGGAGTTTTGCCGGCAGCGCCTTTGATTGGTTGAGCGCCTTCAGCATAATGACAGGTTTTGCGCTGGTGTGCGGATACACACTATTGGGGGCCGCCTGGCTGGTCATGAAAACCGAGGGTACCACCCAGGAATGGGCGCGGAAGTGCGCGGGTTACATACTTGGCTATGTCGGCTTGTTCATGGCACTGGTAAGCTTGAGTATGCCCTTTATCAATGAAGGCCTTAAAACCTTATGGTTCAGTTTGCCCAATTTCTTCTTGCTGTTGCCCATGCCCCTGCTGTCAATCGCTGTTTTCGTAATGCTGTGGCACGATTTGCGAACTCAAAAGGAATACAGACCTTTTTTCTTAAGCCTGGGACTTTTTCTTTTGAATTATATTGGACTGGGAATCAGCACCTGGCCGTGGCTTGTTCCTTACGAAATAAAAATTTGGCAAGCGGCTGCTGCACCCGAATCCCAATCCCTATTGCTGATTGGCACGGTTATTATGCTGCCTTTGGTACTCTCCTATACGGGATACTGTTACTATGTATTCAGAGGAAAAGCGAGCCATGAAGCTACTTACTAAAAAACAGCAGCAGTGGGCCTGGTTTATAGGACTTTGGTGCGGGGGACTGGCAGCGACCTTGTTTTTGGCCTATCTGATCCGCTTGATGATGGGGATTTAATTTAGCATAATCGCTGAAAGCTGGTTAATAATTAAATTTGCCAGAAACGCATAAACGCATGCCTGTCCCTTAAATTTCTGTAACTGATTATAAGCTTCTAGCTATCCATTAGGCTAGAAACGCATAAACGCATGCCCGTCCCCTAAATGAATAAATGACTGGTATGCAGGGTAGGATGTCTTCTAATTGTTTTTAGGAGGTGATTATTTAGGAGGAAACAAATGATCGATCTCCAGTTGCTGTGAGGTTTTGGGGGTAGGGCCGCCGGTGGCCGGATCAAAACCCAGCAGCTGATAATAAATTTTCTCTAGGGAATCGATATCAACAGATATGCCTTTTAGCGGCCCTTTTGTCTGGGGTGGCAGACCCAGGGCCCTGGGCGGTAATTTCACATCATCGGTCACAAGCCCTTCACGCAGATTAAATGCCTTGCGCAGCGCCAGGATCCTCTTTCCGGTCTTGAAATATTCATCGGCCGAAAGCTGCCAGCCGGTGGCAGCGTTTAGATACTCGACTATGGGATATTCGATACTGTCCACACCCAAAATGCAAAGACCGGTGCAATTTATTAATTGGGCATAAATGCTGGTACCCGTGTGGAGGGCGACTTTTTTGCTTTCCTTGTTCCGGGTCTGGTTGACCATCCGGCGAATTTCGGGAAAGATCTTTTTTCCGCTCCTAAGATCTATATCCTGGTAGCTCGC
>CAMYNZ010000492.1 GCA_947259865.1 uncultured Desulfobacterales bacterium
GATAATGCAATCCTGTTGGCAACAGCTACAACTCCTCTGGCTGGGTGAAGTGTATGATTGGCATCATGATATTTAATGCCGCCTGGCAACTCATCTCTAAATAAGTCCCTTATATATCGGTTCACGATTTTCAAGCGCGGTGTATGCGGTTTGTATTTTAGCTTCAGTTGTGGGTTATTACTTGGGTGAGTACCCATCTGCAGTCCTCCCTGTTTGATCTATAAGTGACGAAAAGCAAAACACCATGAATATATCTGATACATTGGAGGCATCCAATTGCGCTTTATCTGACTTTTAGATTATCGTTTGATGGAAACCAGTGTCTATTTCAGTGGAGAAGAGAATTTAGAAGTCGAACGGGCGCACAACAGGGGAAAATGACGAGCAAATAAAAAAGATAATGCAAATGAGCTTTAGGTGAGGGAATGGTTAACGTAGCATTTCCTTGGCATTTTAATATTATGACAAAATTCAAACGTCAAGAAGAATCGGCTCAAGAGCCGATATTTTGAAAGTATTCAAACTTCTTCCATATTACGGATGACATTATGGGTGGTTATCAGGAAAAGCCAGTCTGCAATAAAGACTTTGGCCTTTTAGCCAGTAATTCCGGCTAAAAGGCCAAGGGTGTACATTAAGATCGGAAATATAATTCGAACTATTTATTTCTTTTTTTAGCCTGTTCGATCAGTTCAACCAGACTGCTTATCTTGGGCTTCGGTTTGGCAGCCATCAAGCGGCTGAACTGATCTTCAGGCAATTTTTCCTTTAAATACTGCACGACGTCAAAGTATTCCCACCAGCAATCCAGGATTTTAAAGCAGGGTTGCTGGTCGTCACCGCAGACCTGGCAGTAATCAAAGGGCACAGGGTTGCCCAGCCGGGGGCATCTCCGTATCAGTTGTTTTTTAGATTCTTCCATGCATCCTTCAGGCACAGGATTCAAGCCTTAATGGCTTTTGATAAGCTCCGGCTTGGGATATTGCTCCAGAATCTTTTCGGCTTCTTCAATCTCTTTGGCCGGATAATCATAATCAGTCAAATTGCCCGACAGAAACTGTTCATAAGCGCCCAGGTCAATCAATCCGTGGCCGCTAAAGTTAAACAGAATGACTTTTTCTTTGCCTTCTTCTTTGCATTTTCGGGCTACATCGACCACACAGGCCAGGGCATGGTTGGTCTCCGGAGCGGAGATAAAGCCTTCAGATCGGGCAACGAGCATCCCGGCTTCATAGGTGGCCAACTGCGGATACGCCTTCGGCTCTAAAATCCCCTCGGTGATTAACTGGCTTACCTGAGGAGCCATTCCATGATAGCGCAGCCCGCCGGCGTGGAAAGGCGGTGGCACAAAGGTATGGCCCAGGCTGTGCATGGGCAGCAGCGGCGTCATGCCGATGGTATCCCCGTGGTCATAGGCAAATGGCGCCCGGGTCATGGTGGGGCAGGCTGCCGGTTCAACCGGATGAATGTCGATTTCTTTGCCGTTGAATTTATCATAGACAAAGGGGAAGGCCAGGCCGGCAAAATTGCTGCCACCGCCGGCACATCCAATGATGACATCGGGATACTCACCGATTTTTTCCATCTGTTTTTTGGCTTCAAGGCCGATGATGGATTGATGCATCATCACATGATTGAGAAAGCTTCCCAAAGAATAGCGGGTTTCTCCGGACTCATCGGTCACGGCCGCCTCGATGGCTTCGCTGATGGCAATCCCAAGGCTGCCGGGGGTGTCCGGAGCCTGTTCTAAAATTTGCTGTCCTGCCTTGGTTTCGGTGCTGGGGCTGGCAATGCAGTTAGCTCCCCAGACGGCCATCATGGTCTTGCGATACGGTTTTTGATCAAAACTGATTCGAACCATAAACACCTTACATTCAAGACCAAATTGGGAACAGGCAAAGGCCAGGGCACTGCCCCACTGACCGGCGCCGGTTTCAGTGGTCAACTTCTTGATGCCGAATTCCTTATTGTAATATGCCTGAGCCACAGCCGTGTTAGGTTTATGGCTTCCGGGAGGGCTGACACCCTCGTATTTATAATATATTCTCGCAGGGGTATCCAATGCCTTTTCAAGGGCATAGGCTCTGACCATTGGCGATGGGCGCCAGATGTTTAAAACTTCCAAAATTCCTTCCGGAATGTCGATCCATCTTTCGGCACTGACTTCCTGCTCGATCAGGTTCATCGGGAAAACCGGTGCCAGCATATCAGGCGTTATCGGGCCCTCCGGTCCCATTGGTGGGTTCATTTTGATATCTGCGTTGATATTATACCATTGACGTGGGATTTCATCTTCACTTAGAAATATCTTTTTTTTCTCCATAACACCCTCCTTGCTGATTGGTTGACGGTTCGCGGTTGCCATAAATTAAGCGGATTATGAATCTTAAATTGCAGATACAGGTTGCAAACTTTTGCCTGAAAACAGTTCATTTGCTGGGTTGACTTCATTTCGTATACGGTATACAAAATTTAGTCAAGCAATAATTCGAGCCAAACTGGATGAAGAACGATACATAAAAAGTTGGTGTTTTGATATAAAATATCGAATAAATCAAGACGAATCCAGCCATATCTGATTGTAAAATCGACTATTTTCAGCATTTTATTAAAGTGTTTTACGCAAATCTATCAATCTGCAAAGGGGATAAACATGATGCATAGAATTTTTAATTTCTCTGCCGGTCCCTGCACTCTGCCGCTTTCGGCGCTGGAAAAGGCCCAGGGCGATTTCGTTGACTACCAGGGTGCGGGCATGTCC
>CAMYNZ010000493.1 GCA_947259865.1 uncultured Desulfobacterales bacterium
TGGAACTGCTTATGTGTACAGAGCTTACCACGCTATCCGGGGGCTTTCCAATTCAAAGGGACTCCCGACCAATGCCGTATTCGGATTTACCCGTATGGTGTTAAAACTCATGCAGGATCGATCGCCGGGCTATGTTGTCATGGTATTCGATGCAAAAGGCCCCACCTTCCGACATGAACGTTATCCGGAATATAAGGCAAATCGTCCCCCTATGCCGGAGGATCTTTCGATTCAGATCCCGCTGATCAAAAAAATCGTTGAGGGGTTCCGGTTACCCGAATTTGAACAGCAGGGTTTCGAAGCCGATGATTTGATTGGCACACTCTCGCGTATGGCTGAAGCAGCCGGTTTTTCGGTGATTATGGTTACCGGGGACAAAGATTTTATCCAGCTGGTGACCGACACATCGATTATCTGGGATCCCATGAAAGACGAGACCATTGACCGGGAAGCTGTCAGGCAAAAATTTGGCGTTGAACCCCATCAGATGGTGGACGTCATGGGGCTTTCCGGAGACGCCGTCGACAATATCCCCGGGGTGCCCGGGATCGGTCAAAAAACCGCTCTTGCGCTCATCCAGACCTTCAGTAGTATGAACGGCTTGTATGACAGGGTTGACTCGATCACCAAAAAAAAACAGAAAGAAAATCTGGTCCAATTCAAAAAACAGGCTTATTTGAGTCGGGAACTCGTAACCATTAAAACAGATATTCCCCTTACATGCGACCTGGAAGACTTTATGATCCGGTCCCCTGACAATGCAATGCTGTCTCAGTTGTTCAAAGAGTTTGAATTCCGGCAATTACAACAAGCCTTTCCGGTCCAGACGGATTTGAGCCAAAAAGATTATGTAGCCATCTTAAACAAAGATGAACTCAGTGAACTGGTGGCACGTCTTGAAAACTCAAAACTCATATCCTTGGACACCGAGACAACCTCCCAAGACCCCATGCAGGCAGAACTGGTGGGTTTTTCCTTTTCGATGGCGCCGGACCAGGCGTTTTATATTCCCTGCGGTCATGATTACCCGAATGCCCCGAAACAGCTGGATTTGACTGAAGCCTTACATCAGCTCACGCCGGTATTTGAAAATCCGAAAATAAAAAAGGTCGGCCAGAACATTAAATATGACTGGCTGGTTCTCGTCCGCAACGGCGTTGACCTGCAGGGGGTCATTTTTGATACCATGCTGGCTTCTTATTTGATCAACCCCTCAAAACGGGCACACAGTCTGGATCAAATTGCGCTTGATTTTCTCGATCACAAGACCATTACCTATGCGGATGTTGTCGGCAAAGGCAATAAAAATCGCGGATTTAGTCAGGTGCCGCTGGATAAAGCGATCCCTTATGCCTGTGAAGATGCCGATATCACCTTGCTGGCAAAAAACGTCCTGCAGCCCAAACTCGAAGAAATTGATCTGTTCGAACTTTTTAACACAGTAGAAATGCCGCTCGTGCCGGTGTTAATGCGTATGGAACAAACGGGGGTCAGTGTTGATACGGAAATGCTTCGTGAGTTATCCAAGTCCTTTGAGCAGCGACTTGAAAGCATCGAAAGCCGCATCTTTGCAGTCGCCGGAGAGGAATTTAACATAAAATCTTCCCAACAGCTTGGGCACATACTTTTTGAAAAGCTCAAGCTGCCGGTCCAAAAGAAGACCAGAAAAAAAACCGGCTATTCCACCGATGTGAAAGTGCTCACGATACTCGCCAGACAGCATGAACTTCCGGCACTTATCGTCGAACACCGAACCATAGCCAAACTGAAATCCACCTATGCGGATGCCCTGACGGATTTAATCAATCCTGATACCGGGCGAATCCACACCTCCTATAACCAAACGGTGACAGCCACAGGTCGATTGAGCAGCTCCGATCCCAATCTCCAGAATATTCCCATTCGGACGGATGACGGTCGAGAAATTCGACGGGCCTTTATACCCAGGAAGGGGTGGTATCTGGTTTCCGCTGATTATTCTCAGGTAGAACTGCGTATCCTGGCCCACTATTCTGATGATGAGATTTTGATACAGGCCTTTTTGAACGATGAAGATATCCACGCGCGCACCGCTGCCGAAGTCTTCCAGGCTGATCCAGCCGCCATTACCCCGGAGCTCCGCAGACAAGCCAAGGCTATAAATTTCGGTATTATTTACGGGATGAGTGCCTATGGGCTCTCCCAGCAACTCGAGATCAGCCAGAAAATGGCTAAAACCTACATTGATAATTATTTCGCCCGCTACAATGGCGTTAGACGCTACATGGACCAAATTGTCAAAGAAGCTTCCAGGGACATGAAAACCACTACCTTACTGGGGCGTATACGGTTTTTACCGGATATTCGCAGCTCAAATTACAACGTTCGTCAATTTGCCGAACGCACTGCCATCAACACCCCGATCCAGGGCACCGCTGCGGATTTGTTAAAATTAGCCATGATCAGGATTGATGCAGCCTGCAGGCAGAAAAATCTGAGATCAGCCATGATTCTCACGGTACACGATGAACTGGTCTTCGAGGTACCCCCGGATGAACTTGAGGAAATTACAACGCTTGTAAAAGATTTAATGGAAGGGGTTTGGGAGCTCAAGGCCCCTCTCAAAGTTAATGTTGAATGGGGCCGAAACTGGGCGGAAGTGCATTAGAACCCGTATTATTCCGGTTCAGAATCACCCAATGGATCCTTTACCGTTTCTTCGATCGTACGATAAACATTTTTAAAGGTCTCATTAAATCCAGTCGG
>CAMYNZ010000494.1 GCA_947259865.1 uncultured Desulfobacterales bacterium
GGTTCAAGAAAGTTCTGTCCGCCCAGGGGCGCCAGACTGCCGCCCACAAACGCCGCCTGTGCAAGGGCACAGGCTTCAGACAATTCGCCAAAGGTATCCCACAAAATGACATTTTTGTCGCTGATGTCCTGATTAATCCGGGATCGAAGCACCCAGGTGAGACCCAGGGCATCCAGAGCCGCCTGCCAGAAGTCTATTCGATGCAGGTGCCTGGGAAACAGTCCGATAATCAGTTTGGATTTTGATTGGCTGATACGTTCAATGATCTTCTCGAGCAGCGGCTCTTCATCCTGTCTTATAGAACCCAGCACAATGAAAGGAATATCGACAGGCAACACTTTTTCAAGCGGGTTTTGCTTTAGGGCACTGGTATCCGGTGGGTCGAATCGGTCGAACTTAATATTGGGCATCACCGCCACAGGGTCATTGCCGAACAATTTGGCAAAGCGCCGGGCGTCATCTTCTGATATTGCCAGAATTTTATACGGTTTGATCGCACGCCACAAGCCGGGCCATTTTAGATAGCGGGCAAGACTTTTTGATCGTATACGGCCGTTTATGATAAGGGTTTTACAGCCGTATTTTTTTAGGGCAGCCAGCAAACCCGGCCACATTTCGGATTCGAGCAAAACCATTGCGCGGGGCCGGATGCTTCTGACCGCTTTTTCCATCAAGGCCGGTTTGTCAAACGGGAAATAGGCGGTTGAAACACTCTCGACTTTTTCATGTGGTTTTATTTCGGTGATAGCCTGTTCCAGGATTTCCAACCCCTGGCGCGTATTTGTGGTCACATGAATCCGGATCGGATGGTGCGGTTCCAGTGCATCCAGTAGTTCGCGAGCCAGGTAGGCCTCTCCGGCAGATGCGGCCTGGATCCAAAGATCGGCCCGGGGCAATTGGCAGCGGAGGGTTCTTTGTTCAAATCCTTCGGCCAGACGACTGTTTAACCGGAGGAAGGGCACAAGCATACTCCAGATAATATTATAAAACCACAGGCCGATTTTTACGGAAAATTTGCGGGTCACAAAAATACCTCCGAACATCCGACTACCCGGGATGACTCCGAAATATAAAATAATTGCGGGATGCGTGTCAAATTCAAAAAAATCACACAACCCGATCCGGTAAACCCGTGAGGCAATCGAGAAGTTATCTCATAAATACATTTTATCCGCCTCCGGTGGGCTAACGCCCAATTACTGTGTTGCTGGCTTCCTCAAAATGCTCACTTATAATAAAGGTTAACCCGTTAAGCCCGTTGGCCCGTTAGCCGGTTAAAAATCGGATGGATTCCTTTTTTTACAGGCTCAACCGGCTTAACTGGCAAACTGGCTAACCGAATATTACACCTTGTCTTTGAACGTAATCTGCATTTTTGTGATAGCTTCTAATTTTATCTCGCAGCCCGTAAGGCGCTACGCGAAACCCGCAACGCAAATTCAATTATCCGAGCGCCCGACATTTCAATCAGTGCGAAGCCCCGGCGGTCAGTTCATTATCTGTTGCGCTGGCTGCTATTATTGGGTATAAACTTATTTAAATATACCTAATAATCATTTTGTAAGCGAAAGATGCCGATGTCTGACATGAGAGATAAACACAACCATTTGCGTTCTAATGACCTGCGCCATTCCCGCGGGGCGCTGGCTGCATATATTGCCGGGATTTCTGCTCCCAAAATTCGACGTGTCGGCAAGTTTTTGGGCACCCTTGCATTTTATCTGGATGCGCCCCATCGGCGAATTGTGAGACGCAATTTAACGTTTATTTATCCGGATTGGCCCCCTAAAAAAATTAGGAGATTATCAAAACGCGTTTTTCAAAATCTTGGAATCACTATTACGGGAATTTTACAAATGACCTGTTTATCCAAGGAGGAAATCCTCGGCAAGGCAAGGATTCACGGGATAAATAATATGATCGACGCCTTGAAAGGGGGCAGGGGCGTAATCCTGATATCGGCCCACCTGGGCATCTGGGAGATGGTGCCCCTGCTTGTGCCTCTCCAACTTGATACGCCCCTTAATGCTGTGGCCAGAAAATTGCCATTCGACTTCATCAATAATTTAATCGTTAACCTCAGAACCCGATTCGGCTGCCAGGTCATCGATAAAGAAGAAGCCCTGCCCCAGATGCAAAAGGCTCTGCGCCGGGGAGAGATACTGGGCATTATGATCGATCAGGGTGCCCGAAGCAGAGAAAGTGTGGGTATTACATTTTTTGGCCGCAAGGCCAGGGCCACGTCGTCGGCGTCCTTACTGGCGCTTCGATGCAAAAGCCCGGTCGTGCCGGCCTTCTGTGTCCGGGATGCTGACGGCGAGTTGGACCTCTTTATTGACCCCCCCCTTAAATTAGTTCGGACCCGGGATTTGCGAGCCGATCTGAAAACCAACACCCAGATCATGACAGATGTGGTCGAAAGAGCGATCAGCAAATATCCGGAGCAATGGTTCTGGGTCCACAAACGGTGGAAAAAATATTATCCTCAGCTTTACCCCGAATACATGGCCAAACGCAAACGTCGCCAGGATAAAAAAAGGAAAAGAATACTAGCGGGCAAAATATAAAACCGTATTAGCACTGAAAAATTCGACAACACGTAAAACAACGCGGATAAATCGCTGTCGATGGGTGTCGATCGAAAATACCCCCCCACGAGTATTAACGAAAATTATTAAAACGGGGTGCCCATGATAAACAGCCGGCGGGCAAAAAACAAGCAAACGGACTTTAAGAAAATCTGTCCTGGAACCGTTTCCGGGTGTATCGCCGCGATCTTCAAAAACAAGACATCCTTCCGCTGCTTGAAGATCCGGATACCTTTATGGCCCAGGGTCGGATGATCAAGGATGGAAATACGTGTACCCTGGCGCTGGTAAACATGGGGGGGCTGGACCTGGTAGTAAAACGGTACAATATCAAAAATTTTCGGCATGCGTTGAAACGATGTCTGCGTCCCAGTCGAGCCTGGAAATCATGGAAAAATGCTCACCGGCTGGCATTGCTCGGCATTCCGACTCCCAGACCGATGGCCCTCGTGGAAAATCGATGGGGACCCCTGCGTTCCAAAGCATATTTTATAACCGAATACATCGATGCAATTACCCTGGACAATTTGCTTGCTTCGGGCAAAGTAGAAGAAAATAATTTAAACGATTTTATAGAACACTTTGTGGCGGTGCTTCAAGTGTTTGCAGATGCATCCCTGAGCCACGGAGATTTTAAGGCTACCAATTTTTTGGTTGATGCAGGAAAAATTTTGATCACCGATCTGGACGCCATGCGTCAGCATCGCTTTAAATTGCCTTTCCGCCGAGCTTTTAAAAAGGATTGTAAACGCTTTATGAAAAATTGGATTAATCTTCCGGAAGTTGAAAGGACATTTAAAATCCACCTTTCAAGACTGACGTTTTAAGCCAAAAATAATTTTGGGTTCAAGCAAAACAATCCGGATTATCCGGTAAAAGCTCAACCTGTCCGATGATAAGGTAAGGCCAAATCTGCCGGCGATTTTGATATTCGATCGAAAAATCTTCGTTGACAACCCCCCCTGCCTTCGTTATTTAAGTTTTG
>CAMYNZ010000495.1 GCA_947259865.1 uncultured Desulfobacterales bacterium
ACTTCGGGCAGCGGAACAGCGGGCCTCCGCCTGTATGACAGGGTTTTCACAAACTCTTATGGTTAATTGCCAGGTTCAACCTTTTTTCTTTTACGGCTCTTAAGCACATATCCGATCAACCCTGCTATGAATAAGGTCAAAGCTCCGCCGACCAGACCGGAGACGGTCTTACCCGCCTCCACAGACGGCCAGGATCCGGGAATCCCTGCCGGTGGTTCGATTTCTTTTGATTTAAGGCCATAATCCGGCAAAACGGCAGTATTCTCCTGAACATTGGCCAGAGAATTGTGCACACCATTATGAGGGCCTTCCAACTCTTCTTGTCCAGCGGTTTTAAATATGGACCACTCCAAACCGTCCGGATTTGAGGAGGCAAACCAACTCAATGCGCCAGCAGTCACCACCGCAACCATCAGGAACCCCAAGAGCACTTTCCGCATGGGACGTTTACCGATAGGAGTTGATTCGATTGCCGCTTTAATTATTTCCGGCCGCGCCTTCCAGACGAAAAGCACCACTGCGATCGTTGCCAGCCCTTCCACAATGCCGATGGCCAAATGTATCGGCTGCATCAAGAGTACAAATGTGCTGAAAGGCAGTTCCGATACGCCGGAAAACAGGGTTTGCAGCACCACGCTGAAAGCCCCCAACTGGAGCACCACGATCGCGGAGAGTGTTGCCGCTGGAAACAGCCGGCCCTCGCTCGGAGGGGTGCCGATAATCTGTTTATAAATAAGTGGGTAAGCGACAAAACATGGAAAAAAGCCAAGATTAAAAATATTGCACCCCAATGCCAACAAACCGCCGTCGGCGAAAAACAGCGCCTGAATGCTTAACACAGAGGCCATCGTGAGAAAGGCAGCATAGGGCCCGAGCAAGATGGCAAGGATCATCCCACCTCCAAGGTGCCCGCTGGAGCCGGTTCCGGGTATGGTAAAGTTGATCATCTGGGCCGCGAAAATAAATGCACCAACGACCCCCATCAGCGGGATTTTAGCATCATCCAGATCTGCCTTAACCTTGTTGGAGCAATACCCGATCAAGCCGGCTGTGACCGCCCACATCGTGCCGCCCACTGCGGGAGAAATGAGTGCATCTGCCATGTGCATACAGCTTACCTCCCCTTTACATAAAAATCAGGTCACCATGATAATCCACGAGCTGAATATCTCCAACATAAACCCACCCGAGATTAATTTAAATACGGACAAACGTCTCCCCATTATTAAAGATTTTGTGCCTCTGGCGGATCTTTACAATCTCGTCTTCGGAGATTGGGATATACTCGAAGATAATATGTATGCGGTGGCAGTCAAGGCCGGTACTTTAAAAGAGAAGAATTGATTACGCACCTGGGCCTTGAGTATTAGGACTAATTAGTTAATAATCCGGGATCATCTCCAAAAGAGTTGGAGTGATCATGAGGGTTCAAGGGGCCAAGGATACGAGGATTCAAGTGAAATGCTTAATATTTTCTATAAGATTTAAATTCAACTCAAGCTATTTGCCGAGTGTTTAATGATCTTTGCATTAGAAAAACGATTCGGGAAAAAGGCAAACATAGAGGGGTATTCAACTCAAGAAAATACCGGCTCTATTCGATCATGTTTGACAGCCGATATACTTGTTTTGAACGCCGGATCCAATTGCTTCATATCCGGGTTCTAAAAACCCTCGACCCCTTGATCCCTGGAATCCTGGACCCCTTTCTCCAATTAAATTGGAGAAGAATCATAATCCGTACCACTGCTTCCTATACACTTGCTTTCCCGCGTCTCAAGTTTTCATAGATTTCTTTGGACATTTACATTTTCACTGTCGTAGGTGCGGAAAATAAGTCTTTCGCCCTTCAGCCGGTTTTTTGGAAAAGGTTGCAGTTCGATGGATAGCAGCTTCTCAAGCGCCTCTTTTTTTGAAAAAATCGCACCCAAACCCTCATCCACTTTTTTACCCGAAACCGTATCGAGCACAATGGCCGTTTTCCCATCGGAAACCACTGAAAACGGAATCTGGTACTCATCTAACAGTCTGGCGGCGGCAACAATTTCCCTTTCCCGCGACCCTAAAGATCCGGCAACACACTTTAAGACCATAAAGCGGGTCCTACCACCGTCCGCACTTACCACCAGATCAACCAAAGAACGATATATTTCATTGCCAACACTAATTTCGATATCGACATCAACTTCGATATCTGCTTTAAAATATCCTTTTTGCTCTACCAGAAAACGCTCAACGGCCTGTCGATTCTCTTCGGCACCGATGTTGGGCACGTCTTGGCCGGTGACAAAATCAGTAATCATATCGTAAGGTTTAAGGGTATTTGACACAATAACATCCTGTCAATGTTAGACATCCATCACTTTTGGGCCTTTTTCAAAGAGGGTGTTATAATTCTTGCGGCATCGATCCACAAACCCTCCAGATCATAAAATTCGCGCACGGGCTCATAAAACACATGTATGATCACATGCCCGTAGTCCAGCAGCACCCAGTGACCATCTTTGGTGCCTTCAACGCTTAGGGGTTTTATTTTAAGTTTCTTTAAATCCGCTTGAATAAATTCGGCGATAGCACTGACCTGGCGGTTTGATCGGCCGCTGCAAATGATAAACACATCCGCGATAGAGGTCAACTCAGCCACGTCAAGGACCACTATATTTGTGGCTTTTCTGCCCAGAATCGCTTTGACATAAAGATCCAGGGACGGATCCACTTTTGGGGTCATAAATAAAGTCCT
>CAMYNZ010000496.1 GCA_947259865.1 uncultured Desulfobacterales bacterium
CGATTCTTTTTTTAAACAAAACCCTTACCAGAGGCGTTCGGGTGAGACGTTTGTAAAATTTAATTTTTTTTAGTCGAGTAATCTCCATAGACAGGGTTGGATCAATCTCTTCTATGGTTTTCCAGATGGGTTCATCTGCCAGCAGGTCTTCTTTCTTTTGACGCAAATCGATTTCCGGAAGAATATCATTTGCAAAAATAACCCTTTCGATGACCTGGGTAACGGTGGAGGTCTTTCCGCTGCCGCTGGGACCAACGACCAACAGCAGGGGTGCCTTGGGTATCGAAGCGTCTGAAACATATTCTTTGCGGATATGGGCCCGGTAGATTTTTTCAAACAGCGTTCTGAGTTCCCAGGGGATGTGAACATCCAGCAACTCTTTATCCAGCAAAGACAGAAGGTAGACATAATCTTTGGCTGATAGCTCCTTTTCCAGTATCTTGTGCCAGGCTTCCTGGGGGTTGGTTTGGCCGGATATTTCAAATCGTTTTTGCCAGTCGGTAAGAATATCCGGATCCTTGAGAACGTTAAATTTACGTGTGGGGGCTGCCACAAAAAGAGAAAGAAACATATCCAACAGGGCATTTATAAAATCCGAGGGCGGTTTATACTGATTGAGACGTGCCCGCATAAAGGACATGGTTTCATAGGGCCAGGAAGCAACCAGGTCTTCGATTTCACGAATTCTTTTTTCGGGTAGACGCACGAATTTAATTTCTTTTGTTAACTTACGGGGCATTTTTTTTCTCCTGGCGGTTACCGGATTCGTTTGAACCTGACGGTGCCGGCAGGGTAAGGGCTGGTGTACCCTGGGTATTCTGGATTACAATTGTTTGCTGACCTTCCTGGTTTTTTTCGTATGCGGTTGCCCATTTTTGCTGTGTCAGAAACTGAAAGAGGGCGACATCACTTGATCCATCCGGTCGCCCCAGTGCTTTCTGGAGTGATTGAATGCTGTCGAGATAGGCGGCGTAAAGTTTACGGATGCGGCTGGCCTCCTGATCGGCTGCATAATTTTCCGCCTCGGCAATTAGCTCCCGGCGTTTTTTCTCTTCGGTGGCCTCGATCAGCTTGTCTCCGAAGCGGGTTTCTTTAAGAACAAAACTGACCACCTCGATGCCATATTTTTTTTCCAATGTCGGTCCACCCTCGTTAATGGGTCTGGATTTAAGTGCCTTGAATATATCCTCCTTTATTTTTTCACGATTGCTGACCAATTTGTTGACCTCCTGGGCCTGGAGAATATCTTTGACAATACCGTCATAGTCCCCCTGGAGCAGGTTCATGGGGTCAAGGTTTTCAATAGCCCAGGTATCCAGATCACGAATCCGATAAGTCAGCACGGCAGATGTCCAGAGAGCCACATTTTCTTTTGAGATAATGCGCATGGGTTCGGCAGTGCCGCTCAGAAAAAGACGCTGGTTCATCAACGGTACTTCCTGTTCAATACGGGTAAAATAGGGCAGCCTGATATGCCAGCCAATGTTTGTGACTGCTTCACGTTTGCCGCCGAATCGCTCTAGGACGACCGCGTAGTTCATCTTTACTTTGAAAATCGTTCGGGTAGCGTATACGCTGGCTGTGAGTATGTAGATCAAGCCCACCAGCGCTATCAACGCAATGATTCTGCGCAACAGGGTTTTAATAAAGGCTCTTCTGACTAATTTTTGGGATAGGTCATCAGGCATGGAAACTCCTTGTTGAACTTTTTATGAACGTGACAACTCGAAATGCGTTTTGAACCACAGCGCCGCTTCGCGGATAAATTCTTTCTGGTGTGCGTGATTACTCATGAGATGATCGCCGCCGGACTGCCGGATTAATTTTTTAGGTTTCCGGGCCTTTTGATAGATTTCAAGCGCATTTGAATACGGGACGACATTATCAGTTTCACCGTGGAAGATCAGAACATGGTGAATATCTGCAAGTTTTTCGGAGATGTCAAATTCGAGATCTAATTTATCCAGTTGGGACTGGGTGCCGGCCGGGTGGTGTGGCGCATGTATTGCTCCATTAATGGATCTGCTGCGCACCGGAGCTGCGAAAGTCACAAGGGACTTCGCACGGGCTTCACCTGCGGCCGATAAACAGGTAGCGCCACCCATGCTGCTGCCGAACAATCCGATCCGATTTCCGGTATCCGCGTTTGCCCGCATTAATCGTACGGCAGCCAAAAGATCACTGCTCCGTGCTGTTAAGGAGGTCACCTTGGCAAAATCTCCCTGGCTTTGTCCACAGCCGCGATGATCAAACCGAAAATATGCAATTCCGAAGGCGTTGCAGCGTCGCGCCAACTCGATTTGTTTGGGTGATTCGCTGCTGCTCAGGAGACCGTGTGAACCGATGACAATCGCTGTAGATTTTACTGCAGGCAGATGAAGCACTCCCCTAAGCTGGAAACCGTCGGATGAAAATTCGAGCTTTTTACAGGTTGTTTTAGACTCTAATTTAACCATAATTATGCCTTAATTTCAATTATTTATTAATATAATTACAAATCCGTCAGTTTCCATACAATTTTTCTAATCAGATATACCTTAGTCTTTCGGGCACATGTCCGCTTACAAATTGATACTTTTCTTTTTTCCTTATCTGATCTATGGGTAAAGGTTCAGGGTTCAAAGGTTCGGGGGTTCAGGGTTCAAAGGTTCAGAGGTTCAGGATTCAAAGGTTCAGGATTCAAAGGTT
>CAMYNZ010000497.1 GCA_947259865.1 uncultured Desulfobacterales bacterium
ATCACCAATCATGATGTCAAAGCTGTTGAGTATTTTTTGAAAGAGAAATTCGACGAACTGGGTTTGCAGGCTTTTAAAGAATTTATCCATTTTGGGTTGACATCCCAAGACATTACCAATACCGCTGTACCCTATTCGATAAAGCTGGCCTGCAAAAATGTATTAACGCCCGCTTTTGATGACGTCGTTAAGGCGCTGCAGGCCAAAGCCCGCGAATGGAAAGATGTTTCTATGCTGGCCCGTACTCACGGCCAACCGGCATCTCCAACCCGTTTGGGCAAGGAAATTAATGTGTTCATCGAGCGGCTGATCGTTCAAAAAAACCAGATAGATGCCGTACCTTATTCAGCCAAATTTGGGGGTGCCACCGGTAATTTTAATGCGCATGCGGTTGCTTACCCGGATATCGATTGGACGGTTTTTGCCGACCGTCTCGTAAACAACGTGCTCGGTCTTGACCGCACAAAAGTGACCACTCAGATTGAGCCTTATGACAATCTGGCAGCCTTTTGTGATAACCTCAAGCGGATCAATACCATCCTGATCGATCTGGCTCGAGATCTCTGGTCCTATATCTCGATGGATTACTTCAAACAGAAGATTAAAAAAGGCGAGATAGGCTCGTCGACCATGCCGCATAAGGTCAATCCCATCGATTTTGAAAACGCCGAGGGCAATCTGGGGGTGGCCAATGCTATTTTAGAGCACCTGGCAGCGAAATTGCCGATTTCCAGATTACAGCGAGACCTTACCGATTCAACAGTGACCCGTAACATCGGTGTTCCGATGGCGCACAGCCTCATTGGATTGAAATCATTGATGCGGGGACTGAACAAATTGATTCTGAATGCCGATGTGATCCGGGCAGAACTGCAAAATAACTGGGCGGTTGTGGCGGAAGCCATCCAGACCATATTGCGTCGTGAGGGATACCCCGAACCCTACGAAGCACTGAAAGCACTTACCCGCACCCATGCCGTTATCACTCAGGAAACCATTGCCGAATTTGTTGAATCGCTGGATCTGTCCCAATCCGTAAAAGACGAATTGCTGAACATCACGCCTGAAAACTATACCGGTATTTGCAGCTTTTAACCCAAATTCCGAATTAAAAAAAGCAGAGCAAATTGTCAGTCAATTGCAGTTTTAAACCTTGGATTTCATGAAATGCGTCTTTTAAAAACCTACACCTTAAAGGAGAAAGCTCGAGGATGGGAAAATTTACCGTTTTAATCGAAGCCAGGCCATTTTGTGCCTTTGACAAAACCCCGATGGAACAACTGAGAAATTCGGGAATGGAGCTCATCGATATGCGGGGCTCGGGATTGGAAGATTCCAAATTCATCGATGCCCTAAAGCAAGTGGATGCCATTCTTTGCGGTAATGACCTGGTGGTAAACGATGAGGTGCTGGAAATGGCTCCCCGGGTTAGGGCCATCGCCAAGTTGGGCGCCGGGCTGGATACCGTCGATATCCAAGCAGCTACGCGGCATAATGCCCTGGTTTTTCATACACCGGGCGCAAACAACCAGGCCGTTGCCGATCACACGTTTGCCCTGATTTTAAATGTGGCCCGCCGAATTATTTACTGCGACCGCAGTCTGCGGGAAAAACGCTGGGAGCATACCAAAATCATGGGTCTTGAAATCTGGCAGAAAACTTTGGGATTGGTCGGATTGGGTGCCATTGGACGCTGTGTGGCTCTGCGGGCCAAAGGTTTTCAGATGAGAGTGGTCGCTTATGATCCTTTTTGGCCGACGGATTTTGCCCGGGAGCAGGGCATAGAGAAGATGGAAATCGAAGAACTACTCAAGGTTTCCGATATTATCAGCATTCACGTACCCTTGATTCCTGAAACGCAATCGATGATCAATGAGAAGACGCTCGGCAGTATGAAACCTTCGGCGATTCTAATTAATGCCGCCCGCGGCGGCATCGTCAATGAAACTGATCTTTACCACGCCCTGAAAAACAGGGTGATTGCCGGTGCAGGAATTGATGTTTTTGAAAACGAGCCCCCAAGCGAGTCACCCCTGCTGGAACTGGATAATGTGGTTTTAACCCCCCACACGGCCGCTTTCACTTTTGAAGGCATGCATAACATGAGCGTGGGCGTGGTGGAACAGCTGATTGAATATTGCAACGGTAATAAGCCGGCATATGCAGTGAATCCGGAGGTATGGGATACGCAAAGGGCTTAACGAGCTGGTCCCTCCAGCAACGCGGTTGATACTCTGTTTACCAGCGCCCAGATCGCATCGGCAGCCAATATCTTTTCGATGCTGCGGTCAAATAGCACCCGCATTTGTGCCTTGAACTCTGCGTCCCCTTCCCAGATCAAAAAGTATAGCGGTACCCGCGGAAAGGGAAGTAACCTGTAAGCGGCATCGGCCATATCGCGGGCGCTGCCCTCCAAAAATTCTGCTGCCTGTTCGAACCCTCTTAGATCATTGCCATAGCGCTTAAGGAGGGGATCTGTTTTAAGCGCATGGGGTCCTTGAAAAAAATGGCCCTCTTTTAGGTCTTTGACACCGACGATATCCAGATCAATAGGGTAGATTTCTTTGACGTTCAGCAGATAGTGAACGACTGCCAGCTCAAGCAGCGGGTCATCTGATTTCACCCAGTCGTTTTGCTCCAAGCGCCGCAAGCAGCGATTTTCAATATCCACCACAACTTTGTTTGCAATTGATCCCAGTAATCGGCTGCCACGCTAACCCGCGATCCGCCGGGAGCAAAGGCCGGTGGTCGTTCTTTGAGACGACGCCCTTGCATATTCAAAAAACCTTGACTGAAAGGGTAGGGGCCGGTGCGAAAGTTGTCGCAGGGAAATTGATTGCAATCGCGCAGGCAATATTCCACTTGATTGAGCTGGGCACACGCCAGAATCGAGCATGTACTCCCCAACAACCGCCGTTGTGCGGCCAGTTTCTTTTCAGCTTCCGCACTGGTCCCCGAACCACAGCTGGAACAGGTCCCCAATAAATGTAACTTGCAGACATCACAATTGATTCCGCAGGCACCGGTAGGCATCCGGAGTCCTCCTTTTTGAGGTTTCAGGTTTCAGGCGTCAGAGGCAGATGTGGCAGACGCTTTTGCTGAAAACTGAATACCCATTTCCATTAAAATAATCCCGCCCCAAGCCCGACACCCGACACCTGAAACCTAAATCTTCCGAAATATGGTGTTGGCAGTTTGACTATTCAGATTTAAGAATTGACATGACAACTTAAATTTTTTGACATTTTGAGCATATATGCGTACTTCTCTGACCCACAATAATACGCTCAATGCTTGCCTTACATCGTGGGCAGGGAAGGTCCGTGCGGCGGAAAACCTTCAGCCGGTCTTTATTGCGTCCACGGTGCTTGGCCACCGAATAGAAATTTGTTTCACCGGTGCCCAGAGATGTACCGAGATTTTTTAGACCCCTCTTCAGCACTTTGTGAATGGCGCGATGTAATGCCTTGATTTCGGACGGTGACAAGGTGGCGGCGCTGCGACAGGGGTGCAATTTTGACTCCCACAGGGCTTCATCCACATATATATTTCCCAGCCCGGCGATAAAGGACTGGTCTAAAAGCAAGGGCTTTAATAACCTTTTGCGCGGACTCAGCGCTTTTGCCAGCGTTTGGGCGGTAAATCCGGACTCAAGCGGTTCGGGTCCTAAGCGATCTAAGATCCTTTCAGGATCTTTTACCAAATAGAACCGGCCGAATTTTCGCGGATCATGAAAACGCAGTTGCCGGCCGTCATCGAAACTGAGAATGACGTGTTCATGTTTGGAATGGGGGACATTCGCTGAAACCAAATGCAGACGACCGGACATCCGCAGATGCAGCAGTAGCGAATTTCCATCGTTAAGCTCAAACACCAGGTACTTGCCCCGCCTCCAGATGGTTGTGAATTTTTGACCCTGCACCCGCCGACAGAAAACGTTTTGGGTGGGCTCTGCAATGGTGCGCGGCCAGAACACCCTGGCAGCGCTTATTGAGATCCCGATCAAATCGGCGGCGTTTAGATCGTTGACAATCGTTTGAACTTCAGGCAATTCGGGCATGACATCTTTAACATTGACAATTTGGGGCCATCTACTTATAAAATATCCCGTTATTATTCCATGTACACAATTTCGTCAAATATTTTTCCGAGACAACTAAAAGCATAAGGAGTGAGTATGGATTTTAGCCTTTCAACGGATCATGAGATTTTGAAAGATTCGGTACGCAGCTTTGCTGAAAAAGAGATCAAGCCTGTAGCCGGGGAGCTGGATGAAAAAGAAGAGTTTTCCTATGAAACCATGCAAAAGATGGCAGAGCTCGGTCTTTTCGGCGTTTTTGTTCCCGAACAATACGGCGGGCAGGCCATGGATTACCTGTCTTATATCATTGCGGTTGAAGAAATCGCACGGGTCGATGGTTCCCATGCGGCGACAGTGGCGGCCGAAAACTCTCTGGGAATCGGGCCCCTATATTATTTCGGGAATGAAGAGCAAAAGAAAAAGTATCTGCCGAAACTTTGCAGCGGAGAAGCCCTCTGGGGCTTTGGATTAACCGAAGCGAATGCCGGCTCGGATGCAGCCAACAGCGCAACCACTGCGGTTTTAGATGGTAATGAATGGGTGATTAACGGCAGCAAGATTTTTATAACCAATGCCTCGACGGATATTTCAAAAGGCGTGACGGTTCTGGCCCGTACCGGAGTTCGTGATGACGGCCGCCCCGAGTTATCCTGCATTATCGTTGAAGCGGGGACCCCTGGATACACCGCCAAAGTGATGCATGATAAAATGATGTGGCGGGCATCCAATACCAGTGAGCTTTATTTTGAAGACTGTCGGGTTCCCAAAGAAAATCTCCTGGGACCCCGGGGAAGTGGATTTCACCAGATGATGCAGACCCTGGACGGCGGGCGCCTGTCCATCGGGGCCATGGGCCTCGGAGGTGCCCAGGGATGTTTTGACATGGCAATAAAATACAGCAACGAACGTGAGCAGTTCGGCCGACCCATCGCGACCTTTCAGGCCAGCGCTTTCAAATTAGCCGATATGGCCATGGAAATCGAGTGCGCCCGTTT
>CAMYNZ010000498.1 GCA_947259865.1 uncultured Desulfobacterales bacterium
TTTTCGTATGGACAGGTTTAGCACAGTCTATAATTTCCCACCCATTTTTTTCAAAGTATTCTCTGATCTTTCGATTTCTGAGGGGCCGTATGGGGTTGCTTAGAACCAGACCGGGCCGAAGCGGGACAAAAGTCGCATCGATATGCACCGGTTCTAAATCATCGAAGGTTACCGTATGAATGCGGTGATTTGGGAAATGTCTTCTGAGCCATTCGATACCGGCGGTATTGGTAACCATTGAATGTTGCACGAACAAATCCTTGCCAAATCTGGCAACGTCGGCCGCATCAAAACAGGGTTCTTTTTCGGTTAATACCCAATCCTGAGAAAGCATATGTTCTCTTTTTTCTTCTTCACTCCATTTTTCGTACTGTTGATAAAAATCTATTATATATGATTCATCGGTTAATCTCGGCTTGGGAGCAGCTTCCCATCTAAAGTCAGGATCGTCATTAAAATATTTTTCCAGGAGTGGTCGGAAGCAAAGATATTCAAACCAGCGACTACGATAAGACATGGTTGCTTCCAAAATTTCAGATCCTACCGTTAAAAGCACATCACGCGGGGGCATACAACCAAACATTGAGTGCTGTTTCCAGTCGGGTGTCTCAACCGACCGGCTGAAATCCATCGGGGTAGGCCGATCCACCCAAATGTTTCGATTTTCAAGTATTTTAGCAAAATTATCCAGCTGATCTTTGGCTTTTTCTTCCATTTCAACCGGCAGTCGGCCATAAGTTCCCAGGGGGAATCCATGGTCCGGCCAGTCACGCTGAGCGGCCGGCTCAGGTGCCTGCACCATCGTGCCATCAGCCCGGCCGACAATTATACGTTTTAAAGGATCCCATTCATTCCAGGAATTGATCTTTGCCCGCATGTTTTTATCTATGCTCATAAAACCTCCGGGTGCGGCGTTAAACGTCATTCATCTTGATTTCTGTAATTATTACAAGCGATGTAAATTGCTGCTATGTTGGACCTTCATGCAATTTTAGAAGGGCGGATTTTTTGCAGATACGTAATAGTTATCAGTAACGGGCAATTGAGTGATGCGAGATATAAAGTGTGATTTCTTGCTGAAAGTAAATTTACAAAACTCTATTTCTCTTGTTCATCCTTACCAAAGAACTTTTTAAATGAACTTCCTATATCATCTGCCAGATTATCAAATTTGTTTTTTATGTTTTCCCAAGCATCCTCAGCTGCGTCAGTGATTTCAGCAAGGTGGGTTTTTGCTTCTTTTATTTTTGTTTCCAGTTCAGCAATTTTTTCTTGTGATTTAAGTTTATGATCTGCGATCTCACCTTGAGCTTTAGCCTTTAGTAGATCAAGTTTTGCGATTTGCTCATCAATTTTCGCTTTCGCTTTTTCAATATATGCATCTTTTTTGTTCATTTGAGCCTCCTTTTAAGATTTTAGTAAAAATATATCCTTTTATTTATTTGTAAAGCTGACACTGGACATGTAATCCCGCATTTGCTGGGCAACTTTTTACGACAATTCAATAGTAAAATACTATCAACAATTGTCATACATTCTTATTATCTCGCCGGTTCCTTTTCCTTCAACACTTTTTACATAGCCATTTATCACTTTTTTCATTGGTATGGGATTGTGACCAGGGAAATAGGCCTCATATTTTTTGATTGCATCCTCAACCAGTCCCGATGACACGACATTAATTCTGATTCCATTTCTCAATTCCAAGGCTGCCGCCTTGACAAAACTGTGAATGCCACCATTGACCATGGCGGCACTTGTGGTTAACAAAACAGGATGATCAGCCAGTATTCCGCTGGTAAGTGTAAAAGAACCATCGGCATTCAAATAATTCTGTCCAATTCTTACAAGATTCACCTGACCCATTAATTTACTTTTCAACCCGATATAAAAGTCTTCCTCAGTCATTGAGTCAAAGGCGGCCCATTTAGCTTCACCAGCGATGCAGACAACGGCATCGACGTTTCCAACGGATTCAAACATGGCTTCGATAGATTTGCTATTGGCAATATCTACGACTATGTCGCCGGAATTTCTTCCAGCAATCAGAATTTCGTGTTTCTTTGAGAAATGATCACTTACCTTTTTGCCAATTGTGCCCTTTCCACCGATGATTAGAATTTTCATTTTTTTTCCCTATTAATTACATCTAATTTTGCACTACCTCATTCGCATCCTTTAACTTTTTGCCGTTCATAAAGAAATCGTGGCCAAAACTTGAATAGTGATTAAATTTTTAGGCTAATTGGAAATTTTCAATGGAACTTTATTATATGAGTATTGGTGCTTGGAGTGAAGGATTAATAGCAATCGGCAGGCATTTAGATATCTAAGACCAAATTTTAATGGATTTAATTCACTATTCAAGCTTTGACCCTTTTTTCCTCTTTAATACATCGAGCGAATGTCTCGTTCTAGTTCTTCGAAGTCCAGATGGGTTGAACTGATGGTCTCGTTGAGTCCGATTTGATAAAGATCATAGAAACTTTGAGCTAATCGTCGTTTGAAAATATCCAATTCTCCGAGGGTTGCCGGCTCTAATGTGACCAGAGATTGTTGAACAAGGGTATCCGTGTATTCCAATAATTTTTTCCCGTGAACGATAAATATATCATAGTTATAGGTGCTCGCAATAGAAGGTTCGGTGGAATTCTGCAGCTTTTCATA
>CAMYNZ010000499.1 GCA_947259865.1 uncultured Desulfobacterales bacterium
CTGGTTAAAAGTTTCACTGGGCAAGCCCCGGTTGAATCCTGCCATTCGACAGGTTCGCTAAGCGAAATTCAACGGGGTAAACCCCAGTTAAATCCGCTGCGCTCGTTTTCTGCGAAACCCCGGTGAAATGAGCTTTGCTCTGTCATTACATGAGTTTCACTGGGCAAGAATTTAACGGGGTAAACATTTTATTGGGCCAGCGGTGCTGACAAGCTCAAGGGGTATTCACGAGGATTATTAAGGGTTTTGTGGTCAAATTATCACGGCAGTTCGGAAATGATTTTTCGGTATTCACCTTCGGTAAATACTCTAAAGGTTTCCGTCCTAATAGCACCGGCCGATCCGATAGTTATAGCAATTTTCGTTGCGGTTTCATCATCAGGACCCTCTGAAATGACGACGGCATCGTATTTGCCCATCGCCAGATAAAAGGCCTTTAACTCACCCCCCATTGATTTAAACAGCCCTTTGGCTGTTTCGAGCCGGGTAGGGCTTTCTTTCATGTTTTCCACGCCTTTCTGAGTATAATTGATTAGGGATACATAAGTCGGCATGGGTCCACCTCCTTTCTTTTAATGCCCCGTGAATACCCCCCAATTTAAAAAACAGCGGTTGTCATTTTGGAATTTCAATCCAACTAGGCAAAGATCAAATTAAATTGAGAACGCAACGCGTGATATATCAATTGCAGACGAGTGTGAGAAGGCTCCGGTTACCGGTGAGATATCAGCTGGAGATCAGGAATGAACTCGAAGAAATCTATTACTTCAAATACCAAAACTGTGGTGAAAGTCAATTATTTTTGCAGCAAATCATCGAAGGCTTCGATTATGGCCCCGGAAAATTCGGAATCATTAATGTGGTGGGGAAGTGACTTCAGGGATATGTGAGTGGCCAGGTTTTCCTGCAGGACCTGTGCAAACAATTCGGGGGCTTCGGGATCCGGTAAAGGCCCCTTGGGGCTATCAAAGGCCGAAAGACCTTTCAGCGGAACCAAAATGCTCAGCGGGCCTCTGGATTTGTTGGCCAGGTCGGCCACGATGCGAGCCATTTTTTTTATTTCTTCCTGCCGGGCGCGAACTACGGTGATGGCAGCATTATGGACATGGTAAGCGCGGCCCGGAAACTGCCGTTTGGCCGCATCCAGGGGGCCGGATACCAGAAAGTCCATGTTGCCGGGAACGAGTATGGTTGGAATACCCTTTTTCAGGGCAGCCCAGCCCCGCTGGGGACCGGCATCATAGTCGCCGCCAAAATTGTGGTCGGCGATTTCATGCAATGAAAGATCGACAACAGCCGTAACCGCTTCCTGTTCAATCATTTCTTCCATGGCCGCGCCGCCGGAACCGACGGTGTGAAAAATGACGACTTCTTTGCCTTTTTCTTCCAGCTGCCTGCGAACATTTTGGGCACAGGCTTCAGTGGTACCCAGGGTCGACAAAAACACCAGCGGTTGATCAGATAAAGCTTGGGGGTGAACGCGGTGAAGCATTCCGGCCAACGCCCCGGCACCGTTGCTTAAAATTTTATGGGTGATTCGATTTAATCCGGAAAGATCGCACACGGAATGAAGCATTAAAATATCCCTGGTACCCACAAAGGCGCGGGTGTCACGGGATGCCATGGTAGTAATCATCACCTTGGGTATGCCCACCGGAAAAGCGCGCATCACAGCGGTTCCCAGGGTCGTTCCCATGGATCCGCCCAGACCGATGATGCCACGAATTTTGTTTTGGCGGTGAAGTTTTTGCGCACATTTAATGGCCCCTTCTGTCATGACCGCCAGGGCTTGGCCTTCATGACCAATGTTTTGAACTTCGGTCAATGTTTTTCCGCCGGCTGCGGCAACTTCGTCTCTGGAGATGTCGGTCGAAACAGGACTTTGTCCTCTTATTCCGGCGTCCATAATGTTGACGGATACCTGTTCTTCACTCAAGCATCGCGCCACAAACAATGCTTCCTGGCCTTTGGTATCCATAGTGGCTATGAGGAGTGCGGTTGGTGAATGATTCAAGACAACCTCCGCGGCACCAGAGGGTGCCAGGTGATTGGTAAAAGGTAATAGGTAATGGGTTATGGGTTATGGGCGATAGGGCTAATTTGCGAGCACTTGTCGCCGGGTCCTGGATACTCGATACTGGATAAAGGCGCGGAGCACCCGTTCAGAGATGAAAGCTCATAGGTTTCATTCAGTTGTCCTCTTTTTAATTTTCGCTCTCCCGTAGGAAGCTTTGCGTTCTTTGACTGTGAAACCGATCTTTTTCTGTGAATTTTCCGGCAGTGAAATTAGTTGCTGAATCGCTTCAAAAATTGCCTGGATCTCTTCGTCATGATCCTGAATGTGCTGTTCCAATTCCTTGAGTTTTCGCGCCAACTCTTTGTGAGATGAAACCATCTTTCTGAGATGAACAAATGCTCTCATGATTACAACATTAACTTCGATGGCACGCTCACTATTTAGAACAGAAGACAACATGGCAACACCCTGTTCCGTGAAAACTCGTGGTAAAACAGTAGAGTGCTTCAGGGGTTCGAACCGGTCACAATTTGTGACCAGTCCATCTTTTTATCATTTCGGATGCGTTGGGACGGCAGCCTTAGAAGTGGTTTCAAAACCTCAGATTAGGCTCAAGAGCAAGGCGCAAACCGATGAAAA
>CAMYNZ010000500.1 GCA_947259865.1 uncultured Desulfobacterales bacterium
TGAACTGAAATCCCGCATCCAACGGCACTGATATTCTGTTCGGCCAGTATAAAATGTTGGGGGCAAATACGCTAGGAACTCTCATCTCGGAATTTTATGAAAAACTTTGACCTGATCAACGCCCCGTTAAAGGGGACCAATCTCATCGAGGCCAGCGCCGGTACCGGTAAAACCTATACCATTGCCGGTTTATTTGTGCGGTTGATACTGGAACGCGCGCTTTTTGCGGATCAAATCCTGGTCGTGACGTTTACCAAGGCCGCCACCGAGGAGCTTAAAGATCGTATTCGCCGCAAATTGGTACAAACCAAAGAGGGTTTTTTGAAAAGAGACAGCGGGGATCCTCTGATCGCTTCACTGGTGAAGCGGAGTGACGATCCGGTTCTGGCAATCCAAATGCTTAAAGATGCGCTGATCGATTTTGATAAAGCGGCAATATTCACCATCCATGGATTTTGTCAAAAAATTCTCCATGAAAATACCTTTGAAACCGGAAGCAATTACAATTCAGAGCTCATTACCGATCCTGGCCACCTGATACAGGAAGTTGTCGATGATTTCTGGCGCAAATATTTTTACGGGCTGCCACCTGAATTTTTAAGTTACGCCAACAATCATGCCAAAATGACTGAGCCAGCGCATTTCGTCAAATTGCTGGAACGGACACGATATCCGAATTTGAAAATTGTACCGGAAATTGTAAAACCCGCGCTGGAAAACCTGGAAGAATTTCGAGAACGGTTCAAAAAGCTTCAACATGCGTGGCAGGCTGACCGCAATATCGTACTGGAACGACTAAAGGATCCGGCCCTCAGCGGCACCGTCTATGGAAGCCTGAAGTCCGATGAACACCGCCCCGATTTTACCAAAAGAGATCTGAAAGTTCGGGTCTTAACAGAACAGATGGATCGATTCGTCGGGGATAAAGGTGCCGGCTACCCCCTGTTCAAAGATTTCGAAAAATTTACGGCTACCAAGCTGAATGGCGCGGTCCGAAAAAACTGTCGTTTTGGCTCCCATAGATTTTTTCAAGTTTGCGAAGACCTGCTTCAAAAAGGTGCTGAACTCGACGAGGAAATGAAGCGCTATGGTATTTTTCTCAAAACCGAATTTTTGAGGTTTGCCGATGCAGAGCTATCTAAAAGAAAGACCCTTAACAACATACAATTTTATGACGATCTTCTGCTATCCGTCAGCAAAGCTCTGACACAAAATGGTCACCGGGACCCCAACGTGCTGGTCGATGCCATTCGCGGAAAATACAGAGCAGCGCTGGTGGATGAATTCCAGGACACAGACACCATTCAATATGATATTTTTTCAAAGCTGTTCACCGCAAAGGACCATGCCCTTTTTATGATCGGCGATCCAAAGCAATCGATCTACGGCTTCCGCGGTGCCGATATATTTTCATATATGCAGGCTGCTTCCAGAGTGGAAGCCAAATACACACTTTCTGAAAACTGGCGATCGGTGCCGGGTCTTATCACAGCGATTAACACCATTTTCTCCAATGTGAAAACCCCCTTTGTATTTCATGAAATCTCCTTTGAAGAAGGTAAGCCCGGCCGGTATGAGGCAACCCGCACCAAAACAGCGGATGCAGCCCTTAAATTATGGTATGTGCCGGCCGGCGGCAAAAGACTCTTAAATAAATCCAATGCCGACCTGAACATTGCCCAAGCGCTGACAGACGAAATTCTGAGTTTTACAGCGCCCGGGTCCGATCACGTACCTGCGGGTGACATTGCTGTTCTGGTGCGCACTAACCGGCAGGCCCAGATCATAAAAAATTCTCTTTCTGCAAGGCATATTCCCGCGGTACTTTTCAGCACAGGTAATATTTTCGATACGGATGAGGCCATGGAGATGGAACGGGTTCTGACCAGTATTGCCGAGCCTGAGAATCATAGACTATTCAGATCGGCTTTAGTGACCGACATGCTTGGCGCAGCGGGTGAAGATCTCGATTCCGCTGAAAACGACCCGCTGTGGTGGCAAGATCGCTATGTACACTTCAGGGAATATTTTCAAATATGGCAGAAATATGGCTTCATCCGAATGTTTAAAAAAATCATGATCAATGAAACGATCAAACAGCGTGTATTGTCATTGCCTGACGGTGAGCGGCGCCTGACAAACATTTTGCACCTCACAGAGCTCATCCATCGCGTGGCAATCCAAAATAACCTGGGCATACCGGCGTTGTTGAAATGGCTTTCAGAACAGCGCAGCCCATCTTCGCCGCGCTTGGAAGAACATCAACTGCGACTTGAAAGTGATGCGCTGGCCGTTAAGATCGTCACCATTCATAAAAGTAAGGGGTTGGAGTATCCTGTCGTTTTCTGTCCATTTGGCTGGAGCCGTTCGGTTCCCATGGATAAGGATATTATCTTTCACGGTACTGATGCGACCAAACGACTGACCCTTGACCTCGATGCTCACGATGGTGACCGAAACATGGCGCTGGCCCAAACCGAGTTGCTGGCTGAAAATCTTCGACTGCTTTATGTTGCCCTGACAAGAGCAAAGGTGCGTTGTTATCTTGTATGGGGACGGATCAATACTGCCGAAACATCCGCACTGGCATACCTGCTTCACAATTTCGCATCCGACGGGCGGGTTGAATCGGGTCAAAACCTTGTG
>CAMYNZ010000501.1 GCA_947259865.1 uncultured Desulfobacterales bacterium
GGAGGGTAGAAATGACGCGTGTTGCAATAATATCCAAGCTAATATTGGCGGCTATATTTACCGGTTTATTATTAGTCGGCCAATCCATAGAGGCCAAATCTCCGTCAACATCTGAAACTGCCGGGACCCAGGAGGTTACTGGAAAAGACCTTTCAACCGAATCCACCGGCGGCCAGATGGCTGTCCCGCTCAACCGGGATGAGATTAATTCAATCACTGAAGCTCTACCCGAAGGTGAAGCCAAGCAAGTATTCAAAAAGAGGGTCGCAACAGGGGCCAAGATGGATAAGGCCTCAGCTGATGAAGCACCCGTAGAGGGGGAGGAAATTGCGACATTTTTCTTTGATAGCGAAAAGGCATTTTCTCGCGTCCAAGAACAGATTAGAGCTTTTTTTACCAAACCCGCATCCACAATTGATTCAGATGTATGGACAGCGGTGTGGCAGAAGTTAACATATGGCAAGGGCTTCGGTTATTTAACACTGATCTGTTTCATTTTAGCCGTGCTGATTTTCTGTGGACTGGCACTGGAATGGCTGGTGCGGCGATTTACCGAGGACTTACGGCGGCAGATTTTGGATACGGCTTCACTGGGGAGTCTGCAATTTTTAGGGCGAGTTTTTTCACGCTTTCTTTTGAATCTGTTAGGCGTCGGCACCTATATGATGACAACCTTTGTGTTGTTTGCCGTATTCTACAATGAAGGTGATCCCGGATTTATTATTCTCTCAATGACGATTATTGTAAGTTATTACATCCGACTGGCTGTCCTTGCCGCCAACCTTGTTTTATCACCGGCAGCGCCTGCGCTGCGCTTATTTCCTATGCAAGATGAAGATGCAAAATTTCTTTATCGATGGTTTATCAGAATCGCTGTAACGATGATGGCAATCGGCACCTTAAGCTTTATTTTGTTGCATGCGGGCGGAATCAGCCAAGAACGCTTTAAAATGATTTACAATATGGCGGGTATGAGCAGTGTCGTTTTGGTGGTGGTGATGATCTGGCGCAGCCGGCACAGAGTCGCCCGGGCGATCTGGCCGGGCGACTCTGCAGGGGATGACGCCAAAACGTCTCTGCGTGCCAGGATCGCCGGAAGCTGGCACTGGTTTGCCATGCTTTATGTAATAGTTATGGGTATCTTTTGGCTTATCAAAGGAGTGGCTGAAGAGAGAGGCGCCCTGATCCCGATGCTTACCAGCATTTTCCTCATTCCGGTATTTATCGGTCTAAGCCGGTGGGCCGAGCGCTTGCTGGACATCGCATCCGGTTTATCCCCACCTTCCTTTGCTCCTCAGGATTCCGGCAGCCCTGAAAACGCAGATGATCCTGAGGTCATTCAGTCAGTGGAAACGGACCAACGCAAAGCAGACACAAAATCTTACCTGCAGCAACATTTACCGTTGGTAAAACGTATCCTTCGTATTCTCCTGGCAGCGCTTATGTTCTTTGTGATTCTGCGTTTGTGGGGGATCGACCTTCCCGTTGGCAGGATTTTTACATCAACCGCTCTAAATATTTTGGGATTGCTGTTGCTGGGTATTGTTGTCTGGCAATATATCAAGGCCCGCATTGACAAAAAAATCCGGGAGGAAATGCCCGATGAAGACGAAGAAATGGAAGAGGGCGGCAGCGGTGGCTCCCGGGTGGGCACGTTGCTGGTGCTTTTGAGAAAATTTATCCTTTCGGTGCTGTTTGTTATCGTCAGCCTTATCATCCTGTCATCCCTCGGTGTGAACATCGGCCCGTTGATCGCCGGTGCCGGCGTCATCGGGCTGGCCATCGGCTTTGGTTCCCAAACGCTTGTGAGAGACATTCTTTCAGGTGTTTTCTTCTTAATTGACGACGCCTTCCGGGTGGGTGACTTTATTGAAGCTGCCGGTACCAGAGGCATGGTGGAATATATCTCTTTGCGATCGGTCAAGCTTCGCCATCCGCGGGGTATGGTTTTTACCATACCATTTGGTGATATGGGAGCGGTCCAAAATTTCAGCCGGGATTACATCATTACCAAGCTGGATGTTCGTGTCCGCTATGATGCCGATATCGATATCATCAGAAAATTAATCAAAAGGATAAACCTAGCATTACAAGACCATGAAGAAATCGGTCCCAAGTTACTCGGCAAAATTAAATCCCAGGGCGTCAGAGAGATGGACGATTCTGCTATGATCGTGCGGATTAAGTTTAAGACCCCGCCGGGGGAGCAATTTATTGTTCGCCGCGAGGTATATAAGCTCATCCAGGAATCCTTCAAAAAACACGGCATCGAGTTTGCGTATCGAAACGTTACCGTCTATCTCCCACCGGAAGTCACCGGCACAGAATCCACTGAGACGCATGAGGAAAGTGCTGCCGCCGGCATGAAGCCGGATGGGAAAATAATCGGGGCGAGTGCCGCTGCCGCTCTTGCTGCCTCCCAGCCGGATGACGCTCAGAAAAAGCCTGAGAAATAGAAAAATTTAAACATAGAAGCTGTCTCAAAAATAGCAGATCGCGTTCAATGGCCCCGCTGAAGCGGGATTACATGTCTAATCTAAATAGATTAATGTATGCATCAAGGCGTCCCGCGGTTTGAAAGCGGAGCATACACCTCGTGGCTGGAAGCCACCTCCACCAATATTTAATCATGTTAAAGTTAGCC
>CAMYNZ010000502.1 GCA_947259865.1 uncultured Desulfobacterales bacterium
GGAGATGGTGTCAAATCTTGAATAGTGATTAGCGTTATCTTATTCACTATTCAAGATTTGACACCGAAGCTCCACCGAAGCTCATACTATCTCCAACCTAGTTGCAAAATTAACCTTCCGCGAAAACTTGCGATATCATCAATATCTTACAATGAATTGAGAGCCTGTTAGATTTGGTTGTGACTGTTGTTTGATAACTAAACGATTACATCTTGTCCAATGGGTATTAAAAAAAACCGGGTAGTGGGGGACGCGCGTGGTATATTGACTTTTATATTCAAGTTTAGGTTCTAAATGAGCGCCCCGTGCAATTTAAGCTTATGATTACTATTTTGGATTCACCTTCCTTTTGCCGGCCTATCCTGCTGCCTGATGCAATATCTGCCATTATCCTATTTGTTAAAGAAAAGTTTTATTTTCGTGATGACTCCGTGAATTAAACAGCTTACTTTCTATCCAAAATTTAGTCGACGGCAAACCTTATTTGTGATGACTAAACAACAACCAACCTAAAGTATAATATTCACAAAGGGAGGACTCATGAAAAGAAAATCAAAAAATGACCTGAAAGTATCCATGTTAGTATTAATTCCCTTTTTTACAATGATGCTCTATGGCGGGACCGCACTTGCCGGAGACTACACAATGCAGACAAACCTGAGTGAAGTCGCTGATCAATTGGCCAGATGGTCAAAACAAAGTGGCACTGGAAAATTGACACCGGAAGCTCAGGTAAAATTAAGCAAGCTGCTTCTTGAAACTAGCCGGGTGTTGAAGGAAATGGTAATGAAAAGTGGCGCTGAAATGAAAATGGAGCACCACAATAAAATACAGATGATGAAAAAGGCCTGGGATCCTTTTGATACCTCAGATCGAATGTAGAAATTGATGAAAGGTTAATATCATCGGACGTTTATCTGCGAGAACAGAATAAAAATCAAAGATGCTTGTTTAAGGTCCCGTTGAAAACAATCCTCAGTTTTCACGAATACACGCTTTAAATTTTTATGCGACACAAAGAGTTGCTTATTAGCCCCCCTGGCAGGATGCAACTTGCCGATCATCCTCCAGGAGGGGCTGGATCTTTGCATTCTAATGGGCAGCATTACAGCCGCCTTCTCATTTCTTTCCTTTCCAAGTTTTTTTATCCATCCTGAAAACATGCAATATCCATTCATATTCACAATTAATTTGACTTATATTAATAAAATAATTTATTAAGACGTTCTAAATTTAGGATGTGACAAAGGATTAAAATCTTATATTTATGATTTTCAGGACCAAAGCAACTTGACACCGGAGGAACCAATGAAACGAAAACCCTTGTTCAGAAGAAAGACGGCCATTTCATATAAGACCGACAAAAAGACGGTCATGCGCGGTTACGATCTCAGCGAGCTGGCCGAAAAGGGGTATTCATTCTGTGACGCCTTATTTGTCCTATGAGATGGGGGTGTTTTTGGAGCATTCCATGTCGCCGTCCGCCGTCGGCGCGATTGGTGTGAGCGCCGGCAGACCGAATCTTCCCGTTTGCGTGGCAGCGGCGATCTCGACCTTTGGGGGGGTTCACGGACCCGGTGCCGCCCACGGCTACATGCTCAACAAATACCTGGAGCGGGCGCAAAAGGAAGGCAAAACCGTTGACGAGATGGCCAAAACGCTGGTTGATGAATATTTCGAAGCCAAAAAGCCGGTGATGGGCATGGGACAGCCCCAGCACATCGACAGCGATCCCCGGGCGGAACCGATTCACCTTAAGCAGGAAGAACTGGAACTGCAAGGGGTATACCTTGAATTTCAGCGGGCGGTGGAAAAATATTTTCATGCCCGGCGCAAGGCGGATGGCCGTTCCTATGTGGGTGTGAACGTCGTGGGATCGGGCAATACCGCCCTGATGGAGATCGGCTTTTCACCCAATGCGGGCTGGTGCATCGGCAGCGTGACCCGCGGTTTCAGCTGTGCCGCCCATGCGTTGTTTAACATGAAACGGGGTCGTGCCTGGGGAGCCTCCCGCAATGAACCCATGGTGCAGATGATCGACCTGTCAATGATCAAGTATGTCGGTCCTGAAGACCGGATCGTTCCCAAGCAGGAAGAACGACAGGAATACGCCAGGAAACAAAAGGAAGAGGGAGAATACAAGAAATGGGTTATCTAGATAAAGAAAAGACAGATGCGTTGAATAAAATTAAACGGGAACGCAAAATCGGGAATTTAGGCAGCCCTAAAAATCCCTTTGACTATTATGCCAGAGAATATGGCACCGTCCCTCTGGACACAGAGAGAGCACCATTTCAGTGGGCATCAGAGGTTGCTTACAAAAATGTGCACCGTATTGTTGCCCGGGGATATGATACTACAGAGCTGATGGAGGAGGGCTACGGGGTTATTGATGTACTTTTTGTCGATTATCAGGCCCGGATACCGACCATCGAAGAAGAAAAAATGCTCAATTACGTCATGATTATGGCCCTGGAAGATGGACTGTCCATGCCTGCAGCCATGTCCAGGATTGTGGCCACTTCCAAGACTTTTTTGACCCAGGCATGCGGTGCCGCCATTATGGCCTTCGGTCACGCTTACGGCGCCTACTCAGCCTTCGGCAACCGGCTTGAAGATTATTTGAAAAAGGCCCGTGACGAGGGCAAATCCATGCCGGAAATTGCCGAGCTGTTGGTCGCTGAAAATTTAAATGATGCGGCCCTGGGTGTCTCCAATTTAATGCTCGATGACCCGGCAGCCCAACGCATGTTTGCACGGGCGGATAAACTTGGGGTGGCCGGTCAATATATAGACTTCACCAAAGAGATCGTTAAAGCCGCCAAAAAAACAAGTGATCAACCCGTTAATCTGGACATGCTCGGGGCCACCGGGGCTACGATGATGGATCTGGGATTTACCCCTGAGGCCACCTGGGCGATTCTGGCGGTCACCCGGTCTTATGCAGCCGGAGCGCATTATATAGAAGAAATTGAAAGGGGAGAGTACCGGCGGCTGGGACAGGAATTAACACCCAAAGATGATTACGACGGTCCCGAAGACCGGCCGGTACCGCCGCTGGCGGATCGGGAGCAGATTGCCATAGTCGAGGAAATTGAAGACCCCAGTCAGAAGTCGGGGATCAAGAAAGTGGGAAAACTTTAATGACGGTTCCGCAAAACGTCCAACTTCTGCGTTGCGCTGCCTTTTGCTATCACTGCGACGTACGATAAGTACGCCTCGTGATACAAAATTTGCGCGCCTTGAATTTGAACGTTTTTCGAAACCGTCAGAACCATCCATTATCCTGGATCTATCATAAAGGTGGAAAGTTGGCCCGCTGAGGGTGGTATGCTGGGATCAAATATTTAAAGACCCCCGACATGAGCAATTTAGTACATTTAATGAGAGGTGACGATATGGAGGTCGTAAAACCCGTTAAACGCAATGTGCTGTTGAACCCCGGTCCGGCGACAACCACGGATTCCGTCAAGTACGCCCAGGTGGTGCCGGATATTTGCCCCAGAGAGCAGGAGTTTGTCGAAATCATGACCGGGGTCCGAAAAGACCTGGTCGAGATCGTCCACGGGGATCCGCAAAAATACACGGCGGTCATATTTACCGGTTCCGGTACCATCATTCAGGATGTTTGCATCAACTCGCTTGTCCCTGAAAATAAAAAACTGTGCGTGGTGAACAACGGTGCCTATTCGGCCAGAATGGTCGAAATTGCCGAATATTATCATATCCCCTGTGTCAATCTCGAATTCCCAACCACCGGTCTTCCGGATCTTACGGTTGTCGAAAATACTCTGGCGCAAGATAAAGACATCGCCGTTGTCGCCACGGTCCACCATGAAACCGGCACCGGGGTTTTGAATCCGGTGAAGGAGATCGGAAAAATAGCCCACGACAACGGATGTGTTTTTGTTGTCGATACTATTTCGACTTACGCCTTGCGACCGATTCGGATTGAAGAAGAGAATATCGACTTTTTGATGTCTTCGGCTCAAAAGGGGCTTGCCGCAATAACCGGTGCTTCCTGGACGGTCGGGAAAATCGACGAGATCGAAAAATCAAAAGATTATCCCAAGCGATCCTATTATTGTAATCTTTACATGCAATATGATTTCTTTGAAAGGGTGGGGGAGATGCATTTTACTCCACCGGTTCAGACGATCTATGCCCTGAGACAGGCCATCAAGGAATACCGGGAAGAAGGTGAACAGCCCCGTTGGGAGCGCATTACCGGATGCTGGGAGGCCATTCATAAGGGCCTGGTTGAAATCGGGCTGGAGTCCGTGATCGACAAGGATATTCAGGGTCACCTTGTGGTCACGGTCAAGGCCCCGGCGGATGATAAATTCGATTTTTTCAAACTGCATGATTACTGCTTTGCGCGGGGCTTCACCATTTATCCGGGAAAAATGTTTGGATTGAAGACATTCAGGTTATGTAACCTGGGTATCATCACCGACAAGGATATTGATGATTTCTTTGTGGTGGCCAGGGAGGCGTTTCAGGAGATGGGATACACCGTTCCAATCAAATGAAACCAATATATAATAAGAAAACGATTATTCAGTTTAGAAAAGAATTCTTCGTATTATTATAAGAAAATCCGAAATCCGAAGCACGAAATTCGAAACAAACCCTAAATTCGAATGTCTCAATGTTCGAAAAACATAAAACGCAAAGAATATTTTATAAAGGGACTCAAAAGCCAAGTCCTTATATTTGGATTTTTGTCATTCGAATTTGTTTCGGCCTGCCCTGGCGCGACTGTAAATAACTGGTATTGATAAATGGGAAATTGTAGACGTATCATTCTTATAAAATAATTAATTGTAATCCAGGTCTGGGCCAGGGTTGAGGAATTCTACTTTTTAATAGTAAAAGAATGAGCGCAGCGATTCCTGAACTTTAGGCACTTTAGGCATTTTAGATCATTTTAGGCATTTGTAACATATGGTATTAATAAGAGGATAACCTAATAATAATTTTCTAAAGATAGGGAGGACAATAAGATCATGGAAGAAAACATCCAGGAAATGTATGTAAAAGCCAGAAAAGCGTTTCGTGAAGTCGAATACTGGCCCCAGGAAAAAGTCGATGAGATGGTTCAGGCCGTGGCCTGGGAACTTTTGAAAGAAGATGTTCGCCACAAGTTGGGTCATCTGGCAGTGGATGAATCCAATATTGGCAACGCCGAGGACAAAGTTAATAAAATCAAGAATAAGACCCTGGGTACGCTCTGGGACATGCGCAACGCCAAAACCTGCGGTCTGATCGAGGAAAACAAAGCGCTGGGTGTCCGTAAATACGCCAAACCGATCGGTGTGATTGCCAATGTTGTGCCGTGCACCAACCCTGAATCCACCATCTGCTGTCTGGCCCTGAGCACCTTGAAGACCAGAAACGCTCAAATCGTATCGCCCCATCCTCGAACCCCAAAGACCTCTTATGAAACGGTTCAGCACGTGCGCAAGGCGCTCGAAAAAATTAAGGCTCCGGTTGATCTGGTGCAGTGCATCAAGCATACCAGCCATGCCAAAACCTCCGAACTCATGGCCCACTGCGACTTTGCGGTGGCAACCGGGGGTGCC
>CAMYNZ010000503.1 GCA_947259865.1 uncultured Desulfobacterales bacterium
ATCTTGTATTGCAAGATTTAATTCATAGTTTAAGTGAATATAAACTGCCGAAAAGATATGACAAGTGGCTTGATTGCCATGCCACGCCAAGGCATTTCTTGACTTGGTGCTTTTTCTAGTGATAAATGATAATGTCCATGGGAATACACTAACCTGCGGGCTTTGCGATGGTTTATTTAACGCGCTTTATAGAACCCGAAACAGCCGTTTGTTGTAGAAAGGAGAAATCGACAAAATGGATCCTGAAAGCCTGTTGAAAGATAAAATCGTACTGGCGGTAGATGATGAAGTCGATGTTACCGCCACCGTCGAAGAGGTATTGGACATGTGCCTCGTTCGGAAAGCCAATGATTTTGATACCGCGCGCCAGCTGCTGATGAGCTACACTTTTGACATTGTTATCCTGGACATTATGGGGGTGAATGGTTTCGAGCTTTTAAAGACATCGGTAAAAAGGGGGTTTCCAACCGTGATGCTGACCGCCTATGCATTGACACCCGAGGCTTTGGAAAAATCTATTAAACTGGGGGCTGTTTCTTTTTTACCGAAGGAAAAAATGAGTGAACTGGATGAATTTTTAGCCGATGTTGTCCTTAAAGGCGGCCAGCCGGTCTGGGAGAAGCTTTTTGATAAACTCGGAGGCTTTTTTAATAAACGCTTTGGGCCGGACTGGAAACAACGCAACCAATTTTTCGAAGATTTCGAGAAAACAATTAAGCCGGAAAAATAGGCTGAATCCGGATACAACAAGGCCCGTCTTTGCTTAAGTATGAAACTTTGCGGATAACCGGTCAAAGAGGCCCTGTTGCAATGGAATAAAGCCTGGGGCTACCCCGATCTCAACGGTGTCATGGATTTTTCCGAAGGCAGCGGGTAATCGGGTTGCAGATCCCAATTAAGTATTGAATCTATTGGTTTTTGATGTGGCAGTTTCTGTAAATGCCTACCCTGTGATGATTAAGAGTGATCACTCGCCATAATTCATTCAATATTTTACTTGACAAAAAATGAATTAACTGTGATATAGCTGGCGAATCATCTTTGGCAAATGAATGATGTTTATTTTCTGTTATTTACCATTTTAAGATTTAACACGTTAAAAGGAGGGTTAACTTATGCCGAAAAAATTCGTAATGATCGCAACTGTCTTTCTATTTTGCATTGGGGTGGTAATTGCACCGGCATTGGCAGATTCCTATAAGGTGGGAGCTGTTTTTTCAGTAACCGGCCGCACTTCATTTTTAGGCGATCCTGAGAAAAAAACGGCCGTTATGCTCGCCGAACAAATCAATAAAGCCGGCGGCATCAATGGAAAAAAACTGGAACTTATCGTTTATGACACCGAGGGCGATGCCACCAAGGCAAATTTGGCTGTCAAAAAACTGATCAACCAGGATAAGGTCTGCGTGGTGATCGGACCTTCATTGAGCGGGAATTCGATGGCTGTTGTACCACTTGCGGCCCAATATAAGACGCCTCTGATTTCCGCCGCAGCCAGCTACAAGATCGTAACCGACGAGGCCGGCAATCAGCGTAAATGGGTCTTTAAAGTGCCACAGTCAGACACCATGGCTGTAGAGGCCATTTACACTCGCCTTAAAAAACTTGGTTTAACCAAAATCGCTATCATGAGTGCGACGACAGGGTTTGGAAAGAGCGGACGCGGTCAGCTCCTTGCACTTGCACCCAAGTATGGGATAACCATTTTGGCAGATGAATCCTACGGCCCCAAAGATACCGATATGACCGCGCAGCTGACCAAGATTAAAGGGATTGGGCCTCAAGCCATTGTGAATTGGACCGTCGGTCCCACCCAGGTTGTGGTGTTACGAAACTGGAAAGATCTGGGGATGACCAAGATTCCCTTTTATCAGAGTCACGGTTTTGGCAGCAAGAAGAACATCGAGCTGGCAGCTGGAGCAGCCGAAGGTGTTCTCTGTCCTCTTGGTCGGGTAAATATCCCAAACCTTGTTCCGGCTAACCATCCCCAGAAGAAGGTCATCATGGTCTACAATGAGTCCTACCAGGAGAAGTACAACGAGCCGCTTTCTTCCTTCGGCGGACACGGGTGGGATGCCCTGAACCTGGTCATCGAGGCCATGAAGGCGGTAGGACCCGATTCGGCCAAGATCAGAGATTATGTTGAAACACGCACGGGCTTTGTTGGTCAACATGGCGTGTTCAACTTCTCTCCCACCGACCACAACGGTCTAACCAAAGACGCATTTGAGATGGTGGTGGTGAAGAATGGAGATTGGGCCCTGGCCTCCTAGGGTGCATTGGTTCTAACCTTGACTAAACAGCTTTTATAAGCATGAAAGCCTCCCCGGTGTACCGCATCGGGGAGGCTTTCTCTTGCAATGAACTCCACCTTCAATCTGGTTCTTGTAACGTCGGCCCATGGAAAAGCTCTCTCTCACCGGCCAGCTCATTCAGTATCTCTTCACAGGCGTCACTGTGGGAAGCATCTACGGCTTGGTAGCTCTGGGATTCAACATCATTTACAACGTCACCGAAATCATCAATTTTGCCCAGGGTGAGTTTGTCATGCTTGGTGGGCTTACCATGGTTTTTTGCGCAGCTACCCTGAAGTTGCCGCTCCCCCTCGCGTTTCTCCTGACGATCGCATTGGTTACCGGC
>CAMYNZ010000504.1 GCA_947259865.1 uncultured Desulfobacterales bacterium
CGAGGCAATTCTCGAGAAATTTTCGAAATCCGGTGAGTTCGCTTTCGGTTGCCTGATTCCAGGCCATTTCGATGCAGGCATGAAAGGCAAGGTGATTGTAGGTTACTAGAAAACCTGCTCTCCACGACTGGTCTCCGGGAGGCGAGCACATGCAGGTCATGGCTGTTTCCCGGCGCCAAATTTATTCTGATCATCTATGTTCTGTACAGGAACAAAAAGTAGCATTCCAATACGAGAGTAACCTCATCCCAACTAAGACAAAGCGACTATGTGCAAAGTCAATGAAAAAATGGTGGCTACACCCGGCCTGAGCCATTGCCACGAAGCGACTTTTTTATCGCTCGCGGTCGTACGCTAGCGGCCCACGGTCGTGGAAATCGAGATCGGGCGATCATGGCCGAGTTGCAACATCTGCACGACCAGGCAGAAAGCATCGGCCGTAAATTCGTGCTACCTGCCCTGGAAAACGCTTTGGATTCAGGTTGAGGCGTGATTGACAGTTTTTCATTCTGGGATGAATATCGATATAGTCGAATCTAATCGAGTGGCCGTTATTGGCCGAAGATTGTCTCCCACTAGAGTTTGGCGAGGGTCCGCTTACGAGAAACAAGCTGAGACAACAGAAGAGCGTACAACAAGTGCATTCATAGCTAGGCTTGGGGCCTGGCTATCACAACTATGTGAACCGCGTCACACCAGTAAAAGGTGCTTATGGTGAAGATAGCAGAGTCTATCGGAGGAGTAGGCATGAACAAAATAAAACTAATTCTTGGGGCTTCACTTTTACTATACAGCACGATCTCTGCTTCTTCGTTAATTCGGCATGAGTTTCAAGGTATTATCCCCACAGTTGATTTCAGCACATCTGATCCGTTTTCTGGAACCGTATCGGTAGGAACAAAGTTTCGAGGATTCTATGAATTTGATTCAGTAAGGTTTCCACCATCAGGTACTTCGTGCTTAATCATGTTCCAATGTCGCTGGGATTATTTAACTCATCCATACTCGTTTGGGATCACCTTGGGTAATACGACAATTGATGTCCCTAATAAATATACGATTCTTAATACTAACGATCTGAGTGGACCAGGTGAAGACAGCTACGCTGTAAGCAATGGTTCAGGAAGTTTTGATACGGGAGATTGGATTCACCAGGCGAAGGAATCAGCTTAACCTTTAAACGGGAATTTAAATGAATATCGGTGTAAAGGTTGTGCAATTTCGGTGTAAATATCATGAAAGAATCAAGCCAGAATAGTCATGATCCCGAAAATAACACTGAGTTCGATATTGAAAGTATCGAAGATAGCCTTCATCTCGAAATAGACACTACAGATCCGGTACTTGAACCAGAGTCACAGATACAAGATGGTCATGACACCGAGGGCGATACTATTCCCGAATTGGTATACATCGAAGAAGATGACGGTCGAACCCCTTTTACATTCGACAGCAGTCTCGATTAGCTGAGTAGTCAACCGCAGGAAAGCAGCTTGACCTTTTAAAAAGCCCCGCCGCTGCGCGGGGTTTTTTTGTTAGTAGTTTCGGATGGATTTGTGGCGATTAATACCAGGAGAGAGCATAGAAATAGCCAACAAGGAATAAGACTAGAAAAACAGATTTTTTTGAAATCATAGTTAAGTGGCATGCGAGAAACGCGCGGACTATAAGCAGTATGCTTGCCGAATGTAAGTGAAGTATTACTCAAAATTTTCCCATGCCATTGTGAGGGGTTTTTATTTTCTGTGAACCTTGTCGCTGCTTGATGCCCAGGTATTGGGTAGCCTATTTTTAGAAATTTCGTTACATCTGGGGGATGTTGCAGTGCGCCCGCTAAGGATGGCGGGTTTTTATGCCTGTCGCAGATTCGTCTCTTGAACAGAATTAGGGTTCTACGCAACAACTTGTGAATTTATAACTAAAGGGAGAGCAGTAATGAATGACAAAATGGAACGTCTGGTAACACTAACGTCCGAACAACGAAATATTATAAAGAAGTTGCGGCATGAGAACCGTTATTTGCAATTGCAAAATCGGGCTTTGAGTAAACGAAACCAGGACTTAGAAGAGAGAAGCATGGTAATTGATAGAGAGATTGCCGAGATACCAATTGGCTTTGAATTGATTCCCGAGGATGACCTGAATAGACACTAATTTGAGTGGCTAGTCTTGCAGAATTGACTAATTTGTATTTTAAATTTTTTGCTTTAATCAAACCGAAGTTTAAATGAAGCCCTGCTACGGCGGGGGTTTTTTATTCCCGCTTCGAATTGGTAGCGGTCACCACATTAGTACCAATGTCACAGTTTGGCCGATTTAACCCAAATGGGTGATGCGACGAGCTGTTTTACTAATTATGGTCAGATTGACGTGTTTAGTAATTGATAATGGTTTATATGATTGGCTGGATATTGAAGGAATACAGCGATAAAAAACACTCGGATGCTCATGAGCGACAATTGAGGAAGTCCCTCGCTGAAAAGGTTTCACAATATGAGGAACTCTCTGGCGATCCAACAGATAATTTCACGGATTTATTCATTGATGGTCAGAAGCTTCGGGTGGCAGTAGAAGAGATTACAATAACAGGTGATTTAACGGGATCTAATGCAAAACATTCTAA
>CAMYNZ010000505.1 GCA_947259865.1 uncultured Desulfobacterales bacterium
CAATGTAACACTCGGATATGGAACCCTTTAGCTTTGAAAATATCCATCTTGTGATTGATAACAGGTTAAATAGATGATATAAAATAACTTTTTCCCGCTTGATGTTCTGGAAGCGCTCTGAAAACGGAATTACTTACAGCAATCAACAAAATATGCGAAACTGATGCAGCAGAATTCAATAAATCCACAGGTTCTGATTGTCGGCCCCCTCAAACTTCAGAATGAATTGTTAACGTTTTTTCTGGGTAGATCAACCGGTTTAAAATGCGTGCGTTGCCAGGAGTATGATCTGAACTCAATGTTGGCAAAGAAAAAAAAACCTAAACCGTTAATTCTCTGGGATTGTTTGGATGCTGCGCTGAAGGATCTCGGGACCGATTTTGGTCTTGATTTCGAATTCATCCCCGATCAATGTTTCGTTGCTTTATTCAACGCCGTCCCCGACAGCGGGATCGAAACAGATGCTATGAAGATGGGCGTGCGGGGCATATTTTTCGAAAACGACCCGCCGGCCATTTTAATTAAAGGGGTTCAAGCAATTATGGGTGGAGAACTCTGGTACCCCCGGGAAGCCATGGCCAAATGTTTTTTGGAATCCACTCGAAATTCCATCAGAACACCCAAAAATGATCAGGCCAATCTTACCCCCCGGGAAAAACAGATTCTGACGATGATCGCGGCCGGCGCCGGTAACGATGAGATTGCCGAAGGTTTGTACATCAGTATCCACACCGTTAAAACCCACATCTACAATATTTATAATAAAATCAAGGTGCCCAATCGTATTCAGGCGGCTTTATGGGCCGCTAAAAATTTTGAAGCCTAATTTTAAAGTACCAGATTGATCTAGTACTTAGATTTCCTAGTCCTTTATGATTAGGTATTTTTGTACCCAAAAATACGAAAAAAACACAACTTTTGGCTTATTGCATTCCCCTAAGATAATTGTGTAAAATCTTACCCACTTTTGCCGACTACCGATCTGTTTTCCACAACATTACATTTTATATCCGGACTACCGCTGGCATTGTTAATGCAGCCGACGACTTTAGTCTGTGGCATCAGGAGCACATGTACAGTTCCTGAGACCATAGACGCGGTCATATATGTTGAAAATGGCTGAGGCTGATAATCGGTTTATTTTGAGGCATAGATGAACAAATCCCACAGACTGCTGTTAATTGATGATAGCCAGGAAATTCTGGCTGCACTCGCAACATTTTTTCAAAAGAAAAATTATGAAGTGGTGACAGCTTCAGATGGTTTGAATGCTCTGAAGTTGATTAAAAACGATGAGGGTGGATTTGATCTGGTCATCACAGATATTGTGATGCCGGATATCAGCGGTGTGGGTATTATTAAAATCTTAAAACAAAAGTATCCCAAAACACCCGTGGTCGCGATAACCGGATGGGGACCGCAGCCTCAGGCCCTGGCCGTTGAAGCCCATGCCGATCATGTTTTGGAAAAACCGTTTGATATAAAAGAGCTCGAACGTCTGGTTTTAAGTTTGCTTACAACAAGAGTTGCAACGAAACAATAAAAATACTTTTCTTAATTGAGCGAAAGTCGAGGGTGCATTTGATCCGATTGAGTGTCGCGATTCGAAAATTCAATCCAGACCTCGCAAGGCCTTCGCCGGGATAAGCAGCCAGGGTGATGGCCTTTCATCCCGCCAATAAGGGGGCGGGCAAATAAAATGAAGATGACATCCATCCGGATCCACATTTACACTGCTGGATCGGGAAACGCGATGCGGTGGAAATGCTGATGTCGTCATAACTTTCTTCATTTTGTTTGCGATCAATTGAGGTTTTACCCTTAATACACGAATAACAATTGGGGGGCTTATGTTGCAACAATCAAAAAAAGTGCAAAGAGACATGAATTATACACCACTAGACATCCCGCTGATCGGTGTCAGCCCGAATATCGCAAGGATCAAAGAGTTGATTCTTCAGGTAGCGGATACCGGGTTGAACATCATTGTCAGCGGGGAAACCGGTGTTGGCAAGGAACTTGTCGTTCGAAGCCTTTATGAACAATCAACCAGACAGGGAAAGCCTTTCGTGAAGGTCAACTGTGCAGCCCTGCCTGACGGACTGCTCGAAAGTGAACTGTTTGGATATGAACCGGGTGCTTTCACCGGTGCGCAAAGAAGAAAGCGGGGCAAGTTCGAACTGGCTCACGGCGGAGTGCTGTTTTTGGACGAGATCGGCGATATGTCACTGCCGTTGCAGTCCAAACTGTTGCATGTCCTCCAGGGCGGGCATTTCAGTCCCCTCGGATCTGAAAAAGATGTCAAAACGGATACCTGGATTGTTGCGGCAACAAACCATGAACTTGAAGAAGAAATGAAGAACGGTCAATTCAGAGGTGACCTCTTCTATCGCTTGAGCACAATAAAAATCCATATTACGCCGCTCCGTGAGAGGCGAGAAGACATCCCCCATATTATCGATTATTATCTAAATGAATACAGTTCTCAATTTAACACCAAACAGGCCGTAAAACCCGGGCGCCGGTCGATGGAAAAACTGACCCATTATCCCTGGCCCGGCAATGTCAGAGAACTACAAAATGTGCTTAAAAGATTGCTCATTTTGGGCAACGGCGAAGAA
>CAMYNZ010000506.1 GCA_947259865.1 uncultured Desulfobacterales bacterium
TTCCCAACTACCGATTTTTCAAGTGTCCGTTTCATGGTTTCAGGGGGTGCACCCCTGAGCCACGATATCCTGGAAACGTTCAAAGCACGGAAGTCAATCCGTATCTGGGAAGGCTACGGGTTGACCGAAGTCGGGCCCAACAACTTTTTAGCCAACGGAAAACCGGGCACTCTGGGGCAGCCCATGCCCCATGTGGATGTTAAGATAGTTGACCCCCAGGGCAACGGAGTACCAATTGGGGAGGAGGGGGAAATATTTTTGCGGGGGCCCCACACCTGCGCCGGTTATTGGAACAAACCTGAAGAGACAGCCAACGCTTTTGCAAACGGTTGGTTCAAAACCGGGGATCTGGGTAGGGTTGATTCAGACGGCCATTTTTCAATTGTTGGCCGCCTGAAAGATATGATCATTTCCGGGGGAGCCAATATTTATCCGGCTGAGATTGAACGGGTCATCGAGGCCCACCCGGCCGTAGCAGGTGCCGCAGTCATTGGCGTGCCGGATCCCAAATGGGGCGAAGTGGGTAAAGCCATTATCGAGCTGCAGGCCGGGAAAACGCTGACGCTTGAAGATTTGCTTGATTTCTTGGGGGAAAAGCTTGGGAAATTCAAATTACCCAGGTATCTATCGGTGGTGGACACGCTGCCGCGAACCCCGGCATCCGGGAAAGTTCAGAAGTTCTTGCTCAAAGAAAAACATGGGAGTGCAGACAATGAATAAGTACTCGAGCTAGCAACATCGACAAAATAAAGTCGTTATTACGTAATAGCTCATAGCCACATGAATTAAAATTCGAAACTCGAAATCCGAAATCCCTGGCCCAGACCTGGATTACAAGAAATTACTTTATATGCCTGAAACCTCTGCAATTTCATATTTATCAATACCATTTAATTACAGTCGCGCCAGGGCAGGCCGAAACAATATCAAATGACCGAATTTCAAATTTCAAAACGATTTGGTAAATATATAGATAGTTTCATGTCTCAGGAATAACTTTAAATAGTCTTACGGCAGTTTGAAAGCCTTTTGCTCACGCCGGCGACCATTTTGGGGATGCCTGCCGAAGCAGGTCTAAATCAAAAGAACTCGACCTCGGCCCGCCTTGCGGACCTCGGGACTCAAACAGCTTTTGATTTTTATCCGCCAAAGATCGCTGGCGGACAAGCGCCCCGCTACAGCTGGCATCTTTATCCCAAAATGCTCAATAGCGCTCGCAAAAACCTTTCAAACTTCGTGCTGAATTTTGTAACTTATTTGTGGGACACAACACTAGTAAGTTTGATAGATATGATGAATATCGGCGTTGTCAGTTACGGGCTATATATCCCGGATGATTTTCAGACCGCCAAGGTGGTTGCTGAAAAATCCGGTCTCACGGTGGATGCTGTAAAAGCGCTTGGAATCGAGCGTAAGTGTTTACCGGCCCCGGATGACCAGCCTGTTACCATGGCTGTCAAAGCGGCAACCCAGGCTTTTGAACGGGCCGGTGGCATAAAACCCCTCGATGTGGATGTGGTTCTCTGGACCGGGGAGGAGTACAAAGACTATATCGCTCAGACCGCTTCTATCAGACTTCAGGAGGAAGTCGGTTGCCGCAATGCCTGGGCGTTTGACCTTGTCGGCCAGAGTGTAACTTCGATTCTGGGACTGCGAATCGCTCGAGATGTGATGATCGGAGATGAGACCGTGAATACGGTATTGCTGGCAGGTGGAACCCGTAACATCGATCTGGTGGACTACAGCAATCCGAATACCCACTTTTTGCTGGCTTCTTCGGCCTCGGGTGGCGCCATGCTTCTCAAGCGGGATCATGGCGGCAACCATTTGATGGATACAACCTTTATTGTCGATTCTGAGATGGCCGATGAAGTTTATGTACCGGGTGGTGGAACCGAAAAGCCTTTCAGCCCGGAGAATCTGAAGTCGGAATTAATGTTTTTTCAGGTGGCCCATCCGGAGACATTGTCCCTTTACCTGGACGGACGCTGGCGCCAGGCTTTGATGGAAGCTGTAAAAAGGGTGCTGCCTGAGCGCTCGCCTGATTATCTGGCCCTCCGTCATCTTTCTCCAGCGGATCACAAACAGATTATTAATGAGCTTGAGGTAAAGCCTGATCAGTCAATGGCTCTGAGTAAATGGGGCCATCACGGTTCCAACGACATAATTATATCATTGGACCACGGCCTAAAAAACAATTATATTGAAAATGGTGATTGGGTCGTTTTGGTATCGGGTGGTATCGGGTTCACATATGCCGCCGCTCTTATACGCTGGGGCAGGAGGATTGAAGATTGACGATTAGCGATTGAATATTTGTGGATAACCGGATAATAAAATTTATATGAGAGGGAAAATAATGAGCAATTTGATCATGCAACGGGCTAAAGGGGACGGGGTGGAAATTAAATTGGCCATCAGAGAAGGCAGTAAGAAACAGGTCCTCTGTGTGCATGGTCTCACGGCCAACTGCCGTTGCTGGGATGTAATTGCGTCCAATTTGGCTCCCGCGCATTCGGTTCTATCCATGGACTTAAGGGGCCGGGGGCTTTCAGATAAACCCTCCACCGGTTATTCCCTGCAGTATCATGTTCGCGATATTCTTTGCTTG
>CAMYNZ010000507.1 GCA_947259865.1 uncultured Desulfobacterales bacterium
GTCTTAGCGAATCCTCATCAAGATCGTCAAACAGCTGTTTTAAATGCGCTTTCAATTCATTATCGTTTTGCGTGTCGACAATAAATGTGAGTGTAATATATCCGCCCCCGTATGGGCGATGAAAAGCGGATATTTTTATGACCCCTTCTTTACGCTGGTCATCTGCCCCGAATCGGGTTTCGAAAACGACATAGGCGATCATTTTTTCATGGGCTTTGACCGCAAGATAACTTGTTTTAGGATCAAATTCCTGCGTCATAATATTCGTCCTGAGATATATGCCTGGATTCCATACGCCTGAACTTTAATTGAAAGCCTAACAAAGAACGGCTTTGGTTTCAACATTATAGACGGAAAATATGTCCCTGGGAAATCGCTAAAGGAGATATGTCAGAGGTTGAACAGGATTGAAATGCGTTTTATTCTCGCCGCTAAACACAAATTTGTTTCGGCGCTTTCATTTGGAAAAAGACGAACAAAAAATCCAGTGAATCCTGTTTATCCTGTCTGAAGAAGTACCTCGCAAATGTTTACCAATCCGGCCAGCGCCACTGTTGGCGCTCTTCTGCGGTGGCCGGTGTTTCAACTTCTTTGGGCTGTATCAGGTCCCCCCAGTCGGTGCGTTTTACCATCTCTTCTATATTGTCCTTGGAGACAAAATCCTTACCCTCACGAACCTGCCAGCCGCCGCCAAGCGCCTTATACATGGCAACCAGATTCAAAACCACATCACCGCGGGTTGCCGTCCACGCATCCTGCTGGTCGGTTAAAAACCGCTGGCTATCCAGCACGCGCTGGTAATCGACCAGACCTTCTTTGTATTGCAGCATGGAAAGATCCACCGAACGTTGGGAGGCTTTAACACTGCCCAGTAAAAAAGCGGCTTCCTGCTGCTTTCTTAAAAAACCGACCAGCGAATCCTCCACTTCCTGCTGAGCTCTGAGCACGGTGTCTTCATAGTTGACAATCAGCTGCTGCAGCAGCGCATCTTCGGTGCGCACCTGGTTTTTGATGCGACCATAGTTGAAAAGGTTCCAGCTAAAAGCAGGGCCGCCGAAAAATTCTAAACTGTTGGAGTCAAAGAGGTCGCTGAAACTGCTGCCGCTGGAGCCGCCGGCTTTGGTATTTTTGGAAGTACTCGTCGCCAGACCAATCGAACCGAACAGTTGAAAGGCCGGAAATAATTCGGCCCTGGACACACCGATCAAAGGGGTCTGAGTGGCAATTTGATACTCGGCCAGCTGAATATCGGGTCGGCGGCGCAATAACTCCGCCGGAATACCCACCACCACCTCCGATGGTGCTTTGGGAATGAGCTTGGCACCGCCGATCATATAATCGATTTCCCCCGGCAGCTTGCCCATCAGGACCGCCAGTGCGTTTTTGGCCTGGCGGACACCGGCTTCAAAACGCGGTATGGATGCTTCGGTGTTTCTTAACAGCGATTTGGCCTGGACCACATCCAGTTCGGTCACCGCGCCGGCTTTAAACCGGATTTCGGCGATTTGCAGTGAGCGCTGCTGGATTTTGACATTTTGGCGGGCAATCTCCAGGCGTTCTTCGAAGGTGCGCAGCAGGATATAGGTGCGGGCCACCTCCGCGTTCAATGAGACCAGAACATCATCGTAGCTGGCGATGGCGGTTTCCAGATTGGCCACACCGGATTCCACCGCACGCCGGAACTTGCCCCAGATGTCCAACTCCCAGGCGGCGTCGAAGCCGGCATTGTATTGCCAGTAGGAGTCATCCGCACCCAGCGTGTTGGGGGCATTTTCGCTAATGCTTGAATAGTCTGCAGCGCCTCTTCCCTGTTGCAGCTGGGGATAGAGATTGCCGACCACAGCCCCTAACTGGGCTCTGGCCTGAAGGATCCGGATACCGGCAATTTGAAGCGGCAGGTTCTGCTGGTAGGCGTGCTCAACCAGGCTGTTGAGAACCGGATCATTGAATACCGACCACCATTGTTTGTAGTCTAAAGCCTCAGTTTTAATTTCCGGATCGCGGGCCTCCATCCATTCTTTTTGCACCGGGGCGTCGGGCTTTACAAAATCCGGTCCCACCATGACACAGCCGCTGATCATCAGTGCCAAAGAGATCAGGCCTGCTAAAGATAGTCGAAAGATTGTACGAATTCTTCTTTTCGTCCGCTTTTCATAAAACCAATTCAATATCATGGTGAACATCTCCCAGTTTAATGGTTTGAAAATGGTTAAATATGGAACTTACCGTGACGATTCTGACGCCAAAGGCAGAATAAAAAGTTAATCGGCGTATTGGACACATCACAGACTGTAGTCAAATGCCATTGGCAAAATTGAAGATTTCGTTCGTAAGTATCAAATATAGGCGTTTCAGATCATTGAATCATTGAAATTGTAAACTCACCAGATCAACTATCTCGACTTACTCGAAACATGCATTCCCACCAGCGATGCAACCGCCACCACCAGATAAAGCTGGCCGACAACGGCTTCTAGAGCAGAAAAGGCTTTGGCCACCTCGGTGACCGGCGTGATGTCGCCGTAACCTAACGTGGTAATCGTTACGAAACTGTAATATTGAAACACCGATAAATACTCCTGAGGCCGGCTCAATTCAATGTTAA
>CAMYNZ010000508.1 GCA_947259865.1 uncultured Desulfobacterales bacterium
CATTTAAATAGATATTGGTTACCGGAAAGTCTTTAGCGGCCGGATGTTTCTTATTGATTAGATCGACTTTTATGATTAAAATTAGAGGTGTAATACAATGTAACTCCTAAAAAAATCCCTTACAGGAAATTTCTGATCAGCGCCGGTAAGCCCTCCAATTGCTATGCATCCGTAAGGATTTGACTGCTTTCCCGTCTACTTCGTTTAGGGGTCTACATTTGTTCTAACATAAGATCACGGGTTAACCTAAAGTGTAAATTTGGATTAGGAAATCAGAATAATCTCCGGTATGCCTCATAAATCAAACAAAAATGGGAGGTGAAATGGTTAAAATGACGAATAATACGCTCCAGCAGCATCTGACCGAAATAAAAGAAGGTAAACGGAGTTTTGAAAACGCTTTTCAAGGGGTAGCCAGAATGATCCTGGAAAGCAATATCGAGAAGGTTGTCGTAAACGGCAAGACCACCTACGACTTTAGCATCTTCAGAGAAGGTAAGAAGCATATCATCGGCATGTACGATGAGATCAACAGTTTTGTCTCCTATGTAAAGGACGCCGCCGAAAGTGGTTCCTCGGCCGAAATGGCTTTTGTCCTGGTGGGGGAGCCGGGTAATGGCAAGACTTTTTTTGTTGACTATTTATGTGCCAAATATCGCAAGTTTCTCAGCCAGGATAAAAATCGCAAATACACTTTCAGATTTATCAATATCGATAAACTGGGCCACTATGGAAAAATTAACACGGTTGAATCGCAAACATACGAAGATCCGATGGTCTTGGCCATGAGTCTTTTGGAAGATTCCGATGAAAACAAAACCTATCTGGCAAAGCAGGTCGGTTTTTCAGATAATGAAATTGAACAGCTTTACGAAAATTACCGTCCCTTGGGGGCCTGCAGCGGTTATATCTGGAATGATATTCGAAATAATACCGGCGGGGATCTTGAAAAAATGCTCCAGTTTGTTGAACTTATTCCGGTACCGCTGACCGAGAGCCTTGGAACCGTGACCGGAAAATACCCGGCCAAAGACAAAATTACCTCTTCAGCCGTTGATCTTCTGGGTGAAGAGTCCATCCAGCGACTGCTGCATATAACAGACACCAATAATCCTTATCGATTTGATCTGAGGCGCGGGGCGCTGGCCCGGGTTGCCGGCGGCGGTATTCATTTCTGCGATGAAATCTATAAAAATAAAAAAGATCTGGTCCAGGTCTACCTGGGGGTCATTCAAAACCGCAACATCGAAATTGACGGCTACAAATGGCCGATTGATACACTGATCGTTGCCACCAGCAACAACCAGGAGTTCCACCGATTTCTGGCTGAAAAAGAAGAGGCACCCATAGTGGACAGATGCCGCATATGCTATGTTTCGCACAATACAAACTACAAACTGCAAAAAGACCTCACCCTGTATACCCTCGGCAGCGAAACCCGCACCACCCTCAACCGTGAATTTCTCCACCAGGATCCGAATTTGAACTATGCCGCCTCGGTAGCCTCCGTTTTAACCCGCCTGCCACGCTCCGAAAAGTTGACCCCGGTAGAAACCATGAAGTTGGCGGCCGGGGAAGTTGCCGGGGAGAAAAGCATCAAAACGCTGGCTGAAGTCATCGATACCCTTAACCAGGACCCGGAAATCATTAACCGGTTTGGGCAAAAGGGCCTGGGGCAACGCAATTTGGGCCGATCTGTTCAGCTTTTGATGGAAAGCTCCGAAACCAACGAAGGCCAGTGCATGTTTGCCTATGATATTTTTAAAGCCATCGAACGGGTCATACTGGATTATGTAACCGATGCCAATGACAGGACAAAATATTTAGAGGATCTGAAAACCGCCAAAGGGCTGTACCGCGAACGTATTATGACCGAAATGTTCAACGCTTACATGGATGAACCCCTGGCCATCCGCAAAGACGTCATGAATTATGTCAATATGATCATCGGCATCGATGCTGAAAACGTGGGTGCCGACAAAATGTGGAAATATAAAGATCCTCAGAGCGGTGAACTCAAGGCGCTTAAAATTGATGAACGGTTCATTAACAGTGTCGAAGAGCGGCTGGGTCTGAAAACAGCGGAACAGCGGGAGACATTCAGAACGTCCATTCGTAAAATATACGGCCAGAAAATTTCGGTGGACCCCGATTACGACTTTATGGACAACCTGGAGCTGGTCAAGGCCGTAACCGATGTGCGCCTTAAATCCGATATTGCCGGCGCCGGCAGCCTTATCGGTGCGCTGGCCAATCGTACCAATGAAGAAAATCAGAAGCTTTACGATCGCATGGTGGAAACCATGCTGGAAAAACTCAAATACTGTAAGACCTGTGCCCAGAAGACCATTGAGTACTTTTGCACTCAAGAAGACGAAAATTAGCTTGGAATGGTTATTTTTCCGATAAGCGGCGTTCTCCGCAGGTTTTAAGCTTGCGGCGTACCCATCAGTACGCCTCGGCTAAAACCTTTGTGCGGCCTTGCCTATCGAAAAAATTCCTCATTCCAGCAGTGAAACATTAGAGATATTAACTTAAGTTATGCTGGTATTTATTAATCATTCATCTCGGTACCGTATCTGACATCTGATATGA
>CAMYNZ010000509.1 GCA_947259865.1 uncultured Desulfobacterales bacterium
AGTACAAATAAAACTGTGGTTAATTCCTCTTGTTTAAAAGCTGGCCTCAGTTATATCTCTTTTGCCCTTTTTCTTAATTCAAATTTCTGTATTTTACCGGTTGAAGTCTTGGGCAACTCACAAAATATGATATTTTTAGGTCTCTTGAATCCGGCCATATTTTCTTTGCAAAAACCAATTAATTCGGCTTCCGTGGTTTTCTCATAGCCGCGGTTGAGTTCTACAAAAGCACATGGGGTCTCTCCCCACTTCTCATCCGGTTTGGCAACCACAGCTACCAAAGATACCGCCGGGTTTTTGGCTATGACATTTTCTACTTCAACGGAAGAGATGTTTTCTCCTCCGGAGATAATTATGTCCTTGGATCGATCCTTGATTTGAATGTAGCCGTCCGGGTGCGTGACTGCTAAATCCCCGGAGTGAAACCATCCATTTTCAAAGGATTTTTCGGTCTCTTCTTTATTTTTGTAATATCCTTTCATGACGGTATTGCCGCGAATCATGATTTCACCCATTGTTTCGCCATTTCTAGGTACCGGTTCTAAAGTTAGAGGATCGAAAACATCAATTTCTTCCATCATCGGGTATCTCACTCCCTGGCGGGCTTTGATTTCGGCCTTTTCCCCAATGGTCAAATCATCCCAATTCTCATTCCATGCACATTGAAGCACATGTCCGTATGTCTCGGTCAAACCGTAGACATGCATTACTTCAAAGCCAAGGTTCTCCATTTTTTCCAGAATAGCGCTTGGAGGCGGCGCACCCGCCGTCATTGCATAAACTTTATGATCAATTTTCCTCTTTTCATTATCGGGTGCATTGGCGATCAAATTCAAGACTATAGGAGCCCCGCCAAAATGTGTAATTTTATGATCGACTATTAGATCATAGATGTCTTTGGCAACTACATATCTGCAACAAACCACAGTACCCGCCAAAGCTGCTATCGTCCAGGGATAACCCCACCCATTGCAATGAAACATCGGCACTATGTAAAGATATTTCAGATGATTGGGCATGTTCCAGGCGATAACACTTCCCATCGACATTAAATAAGATCCCCGATGGTGGTAAACAACACCTTTGGGCCTACCTGTTGTCCCGGAGGTATAATTAAGCGTAATCGCCTGCCATTCATCATTTGGTTTCTTCCACTGATAGTCGGCATCACCCTTTTCAAGAAATTCTTCATACGTGTATTTTCCAAGGCGTTCTCCTTCGCTTGCCTGCAAATTAGCATTAGGATCTTCAATATCAATTACCAAAATTTCTCTTTTTACCTTAACCAGGGCTTCTTTGACTGCAGGAGAAAACTGAGTATCGACAATAAATACCTTCGCGTCTGCATGATCTAAAATGTATGCTATTGTATCTGCTTCAAGTCTTGTGTTTATCGTATTGAGAACCGCTCCGGTCATGGGGACCGAGTGGTGGGTTTCAAAAATTTCAGGGGTATTTGCAGCTATTATTGATACCGTATCGCCTAAACCAACACCGTGTCTTTCAAGGGCGCTGGCAAATTTCAGGCAGCGGTTATATGTCTCGAGCCAGGTGTAAGTTCTATCCCCGTATATCACGGAGGTATAATTAGGGTATACATCTTTAGTTCTCTCAATAAAAGACAACGGGGAAAGCGGCACAAAATTCGCTGCATTTTTGTTGAGGTTCATCTCATACGTGCTCATTTTTGAATTCACTGTATCCTCCTTATTCTCCTTAATATGTTAAGAAAGACGGCCAAAGTTCTTCCAGAAAGTTCGTTTTTAGCGGGATTGCTCCAAGTAGGCTACAGAATGCATATTGCGAGCTGCGTTCACCCCACGATGTAGGTTCCTGTACCCACGGCGATCAGCAAATCCTGATCATTATGCAATTCCATGCGTGCAACTGCGACCTTCCGTCCGGTTCGCATGATTGAACCTGTAGAAGTAAAATAATTCCCGCTGCCGGGCCTTAAATAGTCGACGCGCAAATCTATCGTGCCTACTTTTGTTAAACTTTTTTCGATGTCCTCGATCGGATGTCCTATCATTTTTTTAAGAACTCCGATGGAGGCCGCAATACCACCCGTTGCATCCAGGACAGCTGAAATGACCCCACCATGTAAAATCCCATAGACATAATTTCCGATAAATTCTTCTTGCATCTTAAACTTTACACGAACGCGTTCTACACTCAGAGACTCAATGCGCAACCCGATAACTTTGTTAAAGGCAATTTTATGCTCATACAGTTCGCGCAGAATTTGCAGCAGGTCATCGAAATCCGGTTTTTGATCAAGCATGGTCATACATCGTCCCTTCCGTCGCGCGACGCGGCGGACCAGAGCAAACAAATCAAGGAAGCAGGGCTATGGTGAACTCCCAATTTTTAAGCGGTTACATTTGTGTTACGGTACAGGTCATGGGGGTCGGATTGTTGGCACACTTTATTTGTAGACCTGCCATTTGTCAAGATCATCAATGTTAGAGAAAATTAAATGAGGGGTCGGGTAGTTATTCAAATTCGACCCTTTGCGTGGATAATCGCCACCGAAACCGCCTGAACTCGACCCTAAGGGTTCGTAATGAATGAACAGACATCAATA
>CAMYNZ010000510.1 GCA_947259865.1 uncultured Desulfobacterales bacterium
TCTCCTTAATTTATTGACACAATAGCACTTAATTACTGAGGAACTATTTAAGTTCTCATAACAAATGCCTAAAATGCCCAAATTGCCTAAGATGCCTAAAATAAAGGATATCAATCATTTAATAGGATGGAGCAGTTCCTGACACCTGACACCCGACACCTGAAACCCATCAGCTCTCATCAAGCTGTTCGATGAAAGCTTCAACGTTTGTTTTGGTCTGCTCATCGGACAGCATTCTCAGATCGTTCAAATCGCCATGGATGGTCAGGCTGGGAATTCCGGTTACTTCAGCCAGCCGCTGTGACATGCCATAGCGGCAGTTGGTGTTATTGGGACAGGTTTTGGCATCGTGGTAAATAACCCCGTCTACTTTGAAAAACTCCAGCATTTCCTTGATGTATTTTTCCTTGGCGGCATCATCCCGAACAATGAAAAGCTCGGTATAGGCCTTGGCCATGCTGTGGAACGGATCTTCGGGATCCAGGGCGGAAAAAATCCAGCTGTTGCAGTAAGTCGAGGCCAGAACGTTGGTGTTGAGGGCAGAAAACATCTTCGAATGGGCACTGAGTCTGCCCCAGACCGGCATGCCGTCCCAGTAAATTCGATGCCTTTCTTCTTTTACCGCACCATCACCATCTTTAATGCGTTCCTCCAACTCCGCCAGCAGTTTTTCAAAAACATCCAGTGCGCCCTGGGTCCCTCTGCCCACCACCGCAGGCCCCATCAGGGTGGTGCCGTCAAAAAAGGTCAGGGGAGAAGGGGTGGCCGAAGCGGTATCCAGTATTTTTTTCCAGATATCCGAGCAAGCACGGGACAAACGGACCGCTTCTTTTAATTTGTCCATTTCAAATTTTTTACCGGATACCTTTTCCAGGGGCTCAATCAGGGCCTCCATCTGTTTGGCAATAGAGCCAATGTGGGCCTCGGTAACATCACCCACATTTCTATGGGTATGGATGCCGATCACCGGGGCATCGAATTTATTGCCATACCATTCAAACCAGTCCTGAACGTCCCGGCACTGGTTGGTGTTGTAAACCAGGACATCGGGTTTAGGGATACTGTCGATGTTAAAAACTTTTTTAAGGGGGGTAACCCCCTCGACAAACGCTCCGATATCAGCAGTGAGATATGAACAAATGTCCGGTGAATAACCCAGGGCATTGGCTACCGGAATAAGGTCGGTGGCCATGCGGGTGGCGCCCAGCATTGCGGAGTGGGTTTCCGGAAAATAAATCAAAAATCCCATGGCTCGGAGTATTTCAGCCGGGCCGACGCTGGTGCACCAGGCAATTTTGGGCTCGCCTTTTTTTGAGGCAGCGTCAAGTTCGAGATAATAATCCGCCATGAATTTGCCGATATCAGCGGCGGCGGCGATTTTTTTTCTAACGACTTTTTTTTCTTCTGACATAATGGTTCCTCCACAATTTTTTTTGCTCTATTACAAATTAGAGTTAGCCGGTTCAAAACCGGGTAATTTGATGATTTTACCTCAAGCAGTGCAACGTGCAGCAAAAAAAATACAAAGAAAGAAATGCCTAAAATGCCTAAATTGCACTAAAATGCCTAAAATTGAGGTAGTCTGTCTATCTTATCCTTTTCTACGCTATGAAATCCGCATTCACGTTCTGCATTCCGACTTAAACTTCTTTACCCTCTATTTGTTTGAATCCATAGCATAAAGCGCTGCCCCGATGGCACCGGTCAACTGCGGGTGTTCGGGAACCAGTGGTTTTCTGCCGATCAGTTCTTCGGCCATTTTAACCAGATAAGGATTATGGGCCACAACACCGCCGGTCATGACCACATTTTCGGTCATGGAATCCATCTCCAGAACCCTTCTGATGACCGAATAAAACACACCTTTTACGATGTCTTCAATCTTTTTACCGTGTCGAATATTTTCCAGTACTTCGGTTGCCGAAAAAACTGTGCAGAAACTTCCCAATTTTACCATGTTTTCTGAATGGGAGGCCAGTCCATCCATCTTTTCAAGGGATATGTCCAGACGGGCTGACATCTCTTCGAGAAATGCGCCGGTTCCAGCGGCACATTTGCGGTTCATTTTAAAGCTGATACGCCGTCCGTCATCGTCAAGCTTGATAATTTTGTTGTCCTGACCTCCAATATCAATAATGGTAATGGACTTTGGAAAATACAGGAAACAGCCGCTGCCGTGACAGCCGATTTCGGTCTTGGTATCATCGGCAAAATTGACATTCTTACGGCCGTATCCGGTTGATACGGCCTGGACAATATCGCCTTCTTTAACACCCGCCATCTTCAAAGAAGTCTCTAAACACGCCCTGGCCGTAGCGGCGAAATCAGTGCCTGATTTTTTTACGTCATGGCCCAGCAGATTCTTGGCGGGATCGAGAACGGCCACTTTGGTTCTCGAAGAGCCCACATCTGTGCCGACGTAAATGGGTTGTGTACTCATAGCACTACAGATTTCAGATACAAAATAACAATTAACAAAACTCAAATATGATGAATCCGTAAAAAGTCAGAATCAGACGGTTTTGAAAAAAGTTCAAATTCAAGGCGTACAAATTTTGCAATCATGAAGCGTACTTATCGTACGTT
>CAMYNZ010000511.1:0-2578 GCA_947259865.1 uncultured Desulfobacterales bacterium
TATTTTTTAAGGTGGTTCTGCCAATCATGTTTTCTGCCTTTGTGGCAGGATTTATTTACACATTTATGACAACCATGATGTCATTGAGCTCGGTGATCTTTCTGGTGACCCCGGGCTTTGATCTGGCATCTGTGTATATTTATTTGACGGCCCAGCTCGGAGAGTTGGGTTTGGCTTCGGCCACAACGATGAAAATAATCGCCATTGTTGCCATATCACTGGGTATTCTCAAGATAATTGCCAAAAAAACCGGGCTCGATGTCAGCAAAAAGCAAGGAGCGTAACTGAATGCAAGCAACAGCAACACCCATGTTGGAACTAAGGGATGTATATAAAAGCTTTGGAGAAGTGGAAGTGCTCAAAGGAATTTCTGCGACGATCGAAAAAGGCGAATTACTGACATTTGTGGGGCCGAGCGGCTGCGGCAAAACCACGCTGTTGAGAATAGTTGGCGGTTTTACCACACCGACTTCCGGCAAAATCATACTTGATGGCGAAGATATAGGCAGGCTGCCACCCAATATGCGGGATACCGGTATGGTCTTTCAAAGCTACGCCCTCTTCCCTCACATGAATGTAGCCAAAAACATTGGCTTTAGTCTGAAACTACAGAAATGGCCTAAGCAAAAGATTGATACCCGTGTGGAAGAGCTTCTCTCCCTTGTTCACATGGAAGGTCTGGGTGATCGAACTATTGACCGCATCAGCGGCGGACAGCAGCAGCGGGTGGCGTTAGCCCGGGCGCTGGCCCTCGAACCCAAAGTGCTGCTGTTGGACGAACCGCTTTCCAATCTGGATGCTAATCTTCGGGTTGTTATGCGAGAGGAAATTAGAAATATTCAGGAACGCATCGGCATTACAACCATATTCGTCACTCACGACCAGTACGAAGCCATGAGTATTTCCGATCGGCTTCTGGTGCTCCACGACGGGGTTATCCAACAAATCGGTTCTCCAATTGATATCTATGAACAACCCGCCAACCAGTTCATTGCCGGCTTTGTCGGATATGTGAACTTTCTCCAAGGAACCATCGATGCGGTTGATGAGGAGACCAATACTTCTCACGTTTCCACTGCGTACGGTAATCTCGAATTAGATCACAGCCAAAAAGAAATAAAGGCTGGAGATGAGGTCGTGCTGGTCATCCGGCCGGAGTCTGTTTCGCTTTCCCCGTCACATGGGACTGCACGACAGAATACTTTCCACGGCACGGTGGAAAGCCAAATGTACGCCGGCAACCTCGCCAAGTATACGGTGAAATTTGGAAACCAGGAGATGGTGGTTGATCATTACAATCCCATGGGGTCTGAAATATTCAGAAGAAATGACAAGGTCAAAGTTACGGTTCCCCGTGCGCTGCACGTATTGAAAAGATAAACTGTAAAAGCCGAAACTCGAATTTACTTATAATAATTCTGATTAATATTAAATCTGACAGCTATTCAGATATTTAGTAAGATATCAAAAGCTTTCCCAAAGCTTGGTTATTCTCAATTTATCAAAAGTATGTAAACTGAAAGCCGGACCACAATATATTGTATCCATCTTATTTTTCCAAAAACAATAGGTGAAAATGTATAGACCTGCCATTATCATTCATCTATTGGCAGCAGTGGCTATACTTATAATTGTTGGCTGCGCCACTCTGCCTAAAGATTTTGATAGACCCGAATCTTATGCTCTGACCGATACGGAAAATACCACTTTCGGCCGGTTACGCACGGCAGAAAGAGCCGCATACCCGGGAAAATCAGGATTCCATTTGTTAGCTAACGGCCTGGATGCCTTTGTGGCCCGGGCGGTTTTGTCCCATCGTGCCGAGCGTAGCATTGATGTACAATATTACCTGTATCACAATGATTTGGTCGGCAAATTGTTTTCCGATCTACTGCTCAAAGCTGCCGACCGAGGCGTGAGGGTGCGTCTGCTGGTTGACGATATGGATTTTGCCGGCAGGGATTGGGAAGTGGTTGCGATGGATAGTCACCCCAACATGGAGGTACGCATATTCAATCCCTTCAGCCGAAGTGTAAGCCGCACCTCCCAGTTTGTGACGCGTTTGGGCTCTGTGACCCGGCGTATGCACAATAAATCATTTACCGTAGACAACCAGATCACCATCCTTGGGGGACGCAATATCGGCAATGAATATTTTGACGCCAATCCGGAAATGGCCTTTGCCGATCTGGATGTCATGGTCATTGGGCCTGTTGCCAAGAAAGTTTCTTCCGTTTTCGATCGCTATTGGAACAGTGAATTGGCTTATCCCGTCTTAGTTCTTACAGGCAAACCGCCCACACCCGAGGAAATTGAACAGGGGAGGCAGCGTTTGAAGGAATTCGTCGAACAACAAGCCGATTCCGAGTACCTGCAGGCTCTGCGGAACTCCAGCCTATCCAACCAAATCAGACAGAGGCAGATGCGCTATTATTGGGGAGATGCAGAGGTCGTCTACGATCAACCGGAAAAGATTCTTCATGATTTTGATAAAACCGAATACCACCTGTCTCCTCATCTGGCACCATACTTTGAAGGTGTCCAGGAAGAGTTGATCATTTTCTCCCCCTATTTTGTT
>CAMYNZ010000511.1:2583-4746 GCA_947259865.1 uncultured Desulfobacterales bacterium
TCCAGGCAAGCGGGGTACGGCCTTTTTAAGCCAACTTAGCAAGCGAGGTGTGCGGGTGCGAATTTTTACCAACTCTCTGGCTTCAAATGATGTGGGCATCGTGCATGCCGGCTATGGCAAATACCGCAAGGATTTGCTGCGCGCCGGTGTCGAACTGTACGAGATGAACAAAAAACTCAACAGGAAGCAGCGCAAAGAAAAAAAAGGCAAGCACGGCTCATCCAAGGTTAGCCTGCACGCCAAATCCTTCGTTTTCGATCGCAAGCAGGTTTTCATTGGCTCGCTGAATCTCGATCCCCGGGCAGTGGTGCATAACACCGAAATCGGCGTGGTATTTAGTCAAAAAGACATCGCAGAGGGGATGACCGACTGGTTCGATCAGAATATAGAGCAGATGGCATTTCGGCTGGAACTGGTCAAGAATAAAGACGGATCCGAAAAAATCCTCTGGCGCGGTCTGGTGGACGGCGAACAAAAAACTTTTGATGTGGATCCTTACACTGGCTTCTGGCGCCGTTTTGGGATTGGCTTTATGAGTATCTGGCCGATAGAGTCGCAATTGTGAACGTCGCGCACAGTAAAAATAACAAAAAGTGTAGCGTTACCGGAACTGAAATTTGGCCAGTAAATAGCTTGCTATAATAGTATGCTTTGAAAATTGAAAAACTGCCTGTAATATCCTGCTATAAGTTTGCGGTTGATGTAAAAATAGAAAAACGCATTATACCGTTTCTATTCCACACCCCTTTTATTTTTCAGGTACCCTAAGATATTGTGGTTTGAAATACTTATCAAAAAGTTGGTATATCTCCAACGTATATGCAAAATTAGTTACTTTAAAAATCCTGTGATATCATTCATATGTGAGTTTTTCAGATTTGGTCATTGTTCCGTGATCCAAACATCGGCGAGGACTGTAAACAATATCGTGGTATTCGTCATAAAACCCGCGTAATATTTTATTAATCCTTATTGATCGTGAATCTAATTGAGTTTTAATAAAGCTTTTCCCTTGACAGGAGGGATTTTTTCATATCGTATAAAAAATTTATTTCGGTTCCACAACACGTTAAAATAGTGTAACATTCTTCGAATTACAGTTCTTGTCGTTCCTGTTACAAGGGTAGGGGAGTTGGATTAAAAATCATGTCTCAACAAACAATACAGCCAGATTATCAACTATTAGAGCAACTTGAAGTGACCGGGCCGTTTCAAGCGGCGGCCTGTTTCCAATGCCGAAAATGCACCAACGGATGTCCGGTTACTTTTGCCATGGATATCTATCCGGACGAGGTGATCCGCAAGGTGCTTTTAGGGCAGCGGGAAACGGTATTGAGCTGCGCGACCATCTGGGTGTGTGCGGCATGTGAAACTTGCAGTACCCGCTGTCCCAATGAGGTTAAAATTGCAGAACTGATGGACTGTCTCAAAGAAATGGCTGTTAAAGATAGCTTACCGTGCCCCCAACCACGGATTCTTACCTTACATAAAACGTTTCTGAAAAATATAAAGAAAAGGGGACGTGTGTTTGAGGGCACATTTCTGCCGAGCTACATGCTGCTCAGCGGCAGGCTCGGAGACAATTGGAAAGCCGGTAAATGGCTGGATGAATTGAAACTGGGCTGGCGAATGTTTTACAAAAGAAGGTTTTCGGTTTTCCCCCAAAGCGTTAAAGGGAAAAAAGAAATTCGCACCATATTGTCTGGTACTAAAAAAACGCAAAAGACGCCATGAAATTAACCTACTACCCGGGGTGTTCGCTTGAAGGCACAGCGCGGGATTATGCCGAATCCGTGATTGGGATTTGTTCCGCATTGGACATTCAACTGGAAGAAGTTCCGGATTGGAATTGCTGCGGTGCGACCGCCGCCCACAGCATTGATCACCGGGCCAGCATCGAGCTGGCTGCGCGGACACTGAATCTGGCCGCCGGATTGCCCCATTCCGATATGCTGGTTCCGTGTCCCATGTGTTTCAATCGATTGAAAACCGCGGCCTGGACCCTGCACAATGATCAGCAGAATCGATACGGGGTTAAACTGGAAGCCGCGTTGCCCAAGATCTGGGATTTTGCAGATTTTTTTGGCACCCAGGAAATGCTGCAAAAAGTGGCAACCCACGTAAAAAAACCCCTCCAGGGGTTAAAGGTCGTGAGTTATTACG
>CAMYNZ010000512.1 GCA_947259865.1 uncultured Desulfobacterales bacterium
CATGAATCATCAGCGACTGCATCGTGCAAACTCATGCATAAGGGGTCGTAGCCAAAGAACAGCGATTAGACATTATAACTATAGGTTAGGGGTAAAATCGACAGCGTGCCCCCAAGACATGTTTGGGTTACCGCCTGTTCTTTGGCAACGCTCCCTAATGCCTTCAGACAGTGCACGATTTCGCTGCCGATAATTCATTCCGCTATTATCACAGGTTGGCAGGAAAAACTCCCCGACCCCTCATCTATTTAAGTTACCTAATTGAGAATCTGTTGCCCGGTCCACCTCCCTGCAAGCCCTGCCTTATGGGGCTGAGGCAAGGGGGTAGCTCAATGGGTTAGCTGATGGCGCCTTTTGCTCAGCCCGTTGGCATTTTTTAAGACCCGCCAACCCCGGCTATCACTTTATAGCTTTTAACACAAATACTGACGCTGCCGTTTATTTTTTCTCGTATTTTACCGTCAACTTCAACTTTCTCATGGATATGGTTTAAAAGTTCTTTCCCGAGTTGGCCATGTTCCACATGGTAGGCTTTTTCATCGTAGGCCTGAATGGTCACCCCTGTGACGTTTCCATTATGGTCCCAGGTGCCCGGCACCACAATCCCGGCAATTGTATGTTTACTTTTAACTTTTCTTTTCATAGCAATTTCACATCCGCAAAATATATTATTAAATGCAGGCGCTCCGGTCATTCAGCCACCACTTCAAATGACACACAGTGATATTTTTTCATCCCCCTGCCCCGAGACCGTACCGGTCACTTTAACCTTTGTGCTGATAAGATTACGTACCACATAATTTCCTTGCTCGTTATCGGCAACCTCATAAATTCTTCCTTTCCGTGTTAATCTTGCTGCAACGATCAACGGAAAACATAACTCGCAAAAAACATGCCACGTACGCAAATTGCTGATTTGCGGGGGTTTAACTATTTCTTGGAAGCAGAAATCGGAATTCTTGATTCCGCTATTTTCGGAAAGAAGAGGGCCGGAAAGAATAAGGAGTTTAAAGTTGTTGGGCTGTTGAGGGAATCTTTGATTCGTATTAAAGGAATTATGCGTTCAGGTAATATGTGGATCAGAACCGGCGATTCGGATTTGATCAGACCTCTACACCAAAAAAGTTGGTCAGGATGGTTTTCAGCCACCGGCGCAGCACGGCATAGGAATAGTGCCGGGTGGCGATATCATAATTGTGATTCACCATTTTCTGACTGCGCTCGGAGGATTCGAGAACGTCTCTCACTTTTTCAACGGTTTTTTGGGTAAGATATCCGTCCATGACAATCAGGTCGAACTCCTTGGGTTCGATATCCCGGACAAAGGTTGCATAGCGGTTGATCAACATGGGTTTTTTGAAATATATCGCCTCCAGAAAAGCATTGCCAAATCCCTCATACAGGCTGGGGTAAGTGATGAAATCTGCATGGGGGTAAACATCCCAGAGTGTGTATTGATCCTTTTGATTGACATGATTGTGAATCGGGTCTGAAATCCGGGTACTGACCAGACGCAGGTCCACACCCCGCTGTCGGGCGTCTTCTTTGAGCCATTCCGCATAATCGTACCCTTCATCTCCGGCTTCATGCGATATGATCAGCTTATAGCGCGGATCATTTAAATCTTCGACCAAATTGATAGCATGCTCAATTCCTTTGCGCTGAACAATGCGGGTCGGTTGGAGGATTAAAATGTCATCCGCATTTAAGCCAATGGATGTGCGGAAATTTTTTGTCTCTTTTTTATCGATTTGCGGCGGGTTTTCAAAATCAAGAACATTGGGGATGATAATGGATGAAATCCCGGTGCGGTGGGCCAGTTCTTCCTGGGCCGCGGAGTTAATGACGACGTGCTCGATATTGTGCAGTTTCGGGGGAAAGGCCATATGGAGATAATCACCGACACCACTGACGGAAAACCGGGTGCGTTCCCAGAAAAAATCATGATGGTGAGCGATGGTGGGGATCAAGGTTTCGGCGATAGTTTCGGTCAAGGCTATCCCTAATGGAATGTGCAACGGAATGGTGAGAATATTTTGGGCAATTAACAAATCGATGGAAAACTGCTCCATGAATTCATGGAGCTGTATTTTGAGAATGGATTTTAAGGCCTGAATGGTCTCCGTTACTGAAGGTTTGCGTCCCTTTTTACCCCATACACGTTTATCGATCCATTGATTTTGCTCATATCGAAAATGAGCTTCAGGTACAAGATAGGAGAATTCCGGTTCCCGGTCCAACTCTCCTGCAAACCAGAAACAACGGTGCCCGCTGTCTTCTAAAACCTCAGCCCACTTACTGGCTTCTAATGTGACGCCGTCTGTTCCGGCAAAGCGTGTTGAAACAAATCCAATATTTTTCGGCATGGTTAAAGTCTGTCCTCAAAAGTGACGTTTAGAAGTGGTTTCAAAATTGAGCACAAGGTTTGAAAGGTTTTTGCGAGCGCCATTGAGCATTTTGGGTTAAAGATGCCTGCTGCAGCGGGGCGCTTGCCCGCCAACGGTCTCGGGCGTGTTTATCCGCCAGCGCTCTGTGGCGGATAAAAATTAAAAGCTGTCTGAGTCCC
>CAMYNZ010000513.1 GCA_947259865.1 uncultured Desulfobacterales bacterium
TTTGATTTCAACTTCTTTAAGCGTTTCAAAATAACGGATTGACAGGATCGTGTCCAGCTTTACCAAATCTTTATAAGCGTTCATCTCACCGCCCAGAACAAATCCAGCCAACTCACGCGGAACTTCTGCTGCATAACCCGGGATCAGCCCAAGCGTGACAATGCTGATAATACTTAATATCAATATTTTATTCATACGGTTCTCCATGGATAATACATCGGGTTCAAGGTTCAGGGTTCAAGGTTCAACGTTAAAAAGGGTCATTGAACCTATCAATAAAGGTCTTACTAGCAACCTTTCAATCTTTCAATAATTTTTAACTTTTAATCCAGAACCTTGAACTTTGAACCCTGAACCTTGAACTCTGAACCTTGAACTTTGAACCTTGAACCCAGAACCCTGAACCTCAGTACGCCAACCGCCCCAGTGACTTGAGAATCAACGTAATCCCCATCGCAAACATACCGGTAAGACCCATGCCGCAGGAGAATCCGGCCAAAAGAACCGGGGCATATTGCCGCCACATTTTACCGTAACGTTTCAAAAAAAAGAATCGACCCAGCAGAGCACCCACAACCTCCAAAATGAGTCCATGGGGCGCTGTTTGACCCAGTCCCCGAACCATACCATACACCAGAAGTATGGGTAAGCCCAACACGCTTAAAACCGCATAGGTTACAACTCCCAGCCCCATGCCGGCCATGACATAGGTGCCTTCCAGAGTTGACGTCTGCATCAGCAGGGTATTCAAAGCCTGCAGGTGCCAGATCTCCTGGGCAAATGGATACGCACTTGAAGGAATCGGGGCCAGACGCCAGATAAATTGAGAAAACAGCAGGCTGGCAATCATCACCACGGGAAAGACCGCAATCTCGGATTTTATGATCCCGCGTATGCTGGTCCCGGTCAACTCTATCTGACGAAAATTGACCGTGGCTTCACCATAATTATGGATAGGGATGGGAGCATACCAGATTTCAATCCCCTGATAGCCGAAATATTTTGCACCGGCAATAAAACTGGCTTCCCGCACCAGGGGAAGGCTCACGAACTGGCCGGCAATGCCCTCCATGCGGGCAGTAATGTACGATACGATCGGTGTATATATAAAACCGTAAGCCAGAAAAAATATCCATGGAAAGTTGGGAACCAGCCACACGCAGAGCAGAACGTATGAAATGGTTGAAAAGACATAAATACCGATGGAAATCCAGAAATTGAAATCCCCCCGGCCCGGTGGCGGACGAAACAGGTCTTTGAAACTTCCTCGCTGGCCTGAATTGGCTTTTGAAAAAGAGCGCACGACGTGCCAGATTCCCACAAAGGCGATAGCCAGTCCCAGGCCGATGCTGAAGCTCAGATAAAAATCAAAGTTGTTGGCGAACACGGTGTCCACGGTACCCATCCCCGGGTGCCAGCGGGTCAGTATTCCACTGCGGTACAGAAACGGATTGGCCACCACCGTGATAAGAATTCCGATCAGCCCGCCGATTACGGCCCAGAAAGGAAGAACCATGCCAATAAATATAAGACCCAGATCGAGTTGTATTCCGGTGGCCACGGCCGGTAAAACGTCCTCCGTGTGACCCGTTAATTCGATCCAGGGGATCGGGATCAGCCGAATGGGTTCGGTAAATATCAAACCCGAAATGGTTGGCAAAAGGACGTACAACCCGCCAAAAGCAAGTCCGATAACCCCGCCTATTGAAAAGATACGCCATTTCCAGCTTTTTTGTTTATCTTCCGTGGACTCAGCCAGTGCCATTGTTCCCAGAGCCGCCACCGGGGCCATCGGAAATGGGAGTTTCTCCACATCTGAGGTTATACGATAGAGGGCGTACCCCAGGCCGAACTGATCGATACGCTGAATAATCTGGGTGCCGAACAGTAAAAGGATGGGTATCAGCCAGTCACGATGAAAAAAGGTGCGCTCAACCAGGGATATGGATTCCTGGTGCGGTGCCACCCAGGTGGGGATAAACTCGGTCAATCCCAGCATCCTGGCCGCATCCGACTGCACAAGATATTGATTCCATAAAAGACCTTGAAAGGGCGTGGACAGCGCAGCGCCGGCCATATAATACAGTATGAATATTTCCTGCTGCTTGAGTTCCGTAAAAGACCTTTTGGCCATCTCAGCGAACAGAATAATCGTTACCCATCGGGCTGCAGGGCCGATTCCGGTGCCGATAACCAGCTGCAGGTACATGCTTCCCGGCATCATGAGAAAACCGATAAAAACAGACCCGACAATGGCTTTCCAGTCAAAACCTTCTTCGAAATGATCCGGTGTTTTTAGCAGATCTCTGTATTCTTGAAGTTCTTTGTCTTCGTACATCGTTCTCAGTATGGAGTTTATCTGTAAAAAAAACTATCAGCGTTTTAGTACCCGGTTGTTCATAATATCAACAGAACCGGGGAAAGGGGGAATCGGAGAATCGGTGAAGGAATTATGTGAGACCCTGCCGAAATGTTGTGTTCGCCTCTCCGTTTCCCCCTTTCTTCCTCTCTCCGCTTCATATTCTCAGGGGGGCAATACCTGGTAACTTGCATAACTGAACAGCCCGTAAAGTGCCCAGCTGCCCGCCATGAGAAAGTCACCGATAATCAGTCCAATAAAAAAGTTACGCAGCTTTTTAAACAACACCACGCCGCCGTAGCGCATGCAAAGGGCGTTGCACACCCATCCGATGAAAAAACTGAACCAAAGCGTCCACATGGCGGAACTGTAAGCGGTTAAATAGCCGATCGGGTGTATCGGCCACCAGTACAATCGATGATAACAGATCACCAGAATCAGCATCACGGCGGCACCCGCCAGAGAAAATATCAACGTCCATTGACCGGGTTTTATGGGAGATTCAACCAGGGTGTAAATATTATCATAAACGGCCAGTGTGGTCCGGGTGGCCCAGTCAAATTGCAATTCACGGATGCCGAACTTATAACAGAGCACCAGCATGGCAATGAAGGACACCACAATGCCTGCCGTAAGGGTAATCATGATCGTCATCAATATCCGGCGATTGTTGGAAACTTCCTCCGTTACTTTGCGGGTGTGCAACAGTGAGGGCATAAGAGATTCACGCAGATCCACAAAGAGGACCTTTTGGATCACACCGGCGACCAGTATACCGATCCCCGTGAACAGTTTGGGACCAAAAAAAGTCATGAGGCTGTCGATCGGGGCAACGGTCAGGGTGAAATACGCAATTCCACCCTGGCAGATTACGCGGGTGGCCACAAGGGTGAAAAGAAAAAAGGCACCGACAACCAAAAAAGAAAAAAGAAATGGTAAACCAAAATAATGACACCAGACTACAATCCCGAATCCTCCAGCCACAAATCCCCAGAAAGCCAGCCGGGTTGAGAGCCATTCTGCTTCTGAATTGTCATCCTTTCTAAAACCGGTAGCCTTTTGCAAGACATCCATAAAATGATAGCGGGCCAGCCAGGCCAGAAAGACAAAAAAAACCAAATAGGCGCCAATCATCTGGGCTTCTTCCGGGCGGGAAATGGTAGGGCCGAATGTAATCCCTAATGCCGCCGCCGGTATATTGATACCCAGTAAACCCAAAAATCCGATCAATAGGGCCCCGGCCAGGTAAAAAAACCAAAATGAAAAAGAAATTTGCTTGGAAGTTAAAAAAGCAAAGCCAATGAAAGCCGGATAAATATAGATTTTAAGCTTGTAAAATGCGGAAAACAATCCTTGTTTCGGAAAATACTTGCCGGCTAGAATTAAAGTAGGAATCTGGGGTACGTCTGGATAGTAGAAGCTCAAACCATTAATTAGATGAAGACAAACCGGAACCGAAATGCCGGCCAGCAAAAACCGGTTGGCAAAGAACCGCCCCAGACGGTCTTGCTCCAGCGCTTCGATCATCAAAAACGGAACACGCAACAGTGGAAAATTCATCCGTTCGTTGTAAAGCGGTTGTTTGCTGAGGAGACTCACGATGCAAACCATCACGAAATAACACAGCAGGATAAACCCTCCCCAGGCAAGCAGCGGCGGTAACCAGGCGCTCCATTCAATCTGCTGAAAAACTTCCCCCCACCCCATCTGCCGCCCTCCGGGAATCCCGTTGTAAACATCCGCAACAGCTGTTGAACTCTGTGGATACCAGATCCGGGGAAGAAGGGGCTGCAGTACCTCTTCCCAGCGGTTTTCTACAGTGGCGAAGTGATAGGGTGCGGTTATATTAATGAAAAAGGTGCGGGCCAATCCGGTCCAGGCAATTCCGGACAAGAGCACCGTCAGGGCCCAGGTCACAAGCAGCTCTTTTCCGGTAAGCCACTTATTTCTCCTGAAAATCCTGCGGGCCACAGCGGTTAGAACCGTCATCCACACCAGCACATAAAACGGCGCCAGGGGAAAATGCCCGCCACCCAGCGGTGTTGCCTGCCGGTAGGCATTATTGAAAGGCGTAATCAGGCAAATTACCAGCGCCAGGATCGAGCTTATCAAAATAGCCCGCCAGCGGATCCGGTCACCGGGAGCTTTAACCGCTTTTTTTTGTTCAGCAGCCTGATCCATGAAACACTTCAATCCCTTTTCTGTCCGGCATCGGGGTCAAGGCCCAATTGCTCGGATAATTCAACCAGCTGTTTTTGATAGCTATTTTTTTCCCGCTCATTAAAAGATCGCCATATGAGAAGCTGTTTGCGGATTTGATGAAGAAAACTTTTGTTGATCCGTCGCCAGGCATTGGCTTCCCCCGAATTGCGCGTCAATCGTACGAAAATTTCGAGAAATCCGGTTCCCTCTTGTGAGGGATGAAACTGAAAATCAACTTTTTGCATAATCCCGAAGTCAAAGGGAGCCAGCCAGACACCGATCTCCAATTCAAGACAGGCGGGCATTTCGCAGTCGTCCTCAGGGCAATCGTCACCATTCTCGGAAGTTTGCGGAAGCGTCGGACAGACGAAGCCGAAATCAATCTTGCCGGTGGAAAATTGGCCATG
>CAMYNZ010000514.1 GCA_947259865.1 uncultured Desulfobacterales bacterium
TATTCGGTCAATGGGGGTTTACAACAGTCATTCACAGTGCCAGGGACCATGGCGGATCCAGTCCACGAAAGTTTATGAATGCCGTTAGATTTGCCGAAGATATCGAGTCGATTAAAAACTGGTTAGGTCAGTCCGTTATTCTCTACGGGCATTCTTCAGGCTCAGCCGGGGCGGTTATTGCGGCTAGCCGCAACTCTGATAAAATCAAGCTTTTATTCTTGGAGGCAAGTTATGCTTATACAGAAGAGGCTTTGTTAAGCCTCTATCGGTGGTTTAATCCTTTTTTTGGCATCTGCTTTGGTCCTATGATTTTGTTCTGGATGAACCTTTTTTATCGAAATCTACTGGATAAGGTGAGTCCGGCACGTTTGGCCCCCGCATTGAACATGCCGGTAATGTTAATCCATGGGGAAAATGACAGGAGATTTCCGCTTGAATTTGCCTTGAAACTTAAAAGCAGCTTTCCGCCCGGTTTGGCTGAATTATACGTTGCTGAAGGGGCAGGCCACAGCGATTCCAGCAAAACTTCTGGATATAGCAGAGCGGTCAAATCCTTTCTGGATCGTCACTTCTTTGCAATCTGCAAAGCAACCTGAACAAGGAGGTTTAACGTGAACCAAACGATCCAAGAGATCAAAACACTTTTTGAAAAGAACAACATCCCCGTTTTCGGCATAGGGAAATCATCACACCTGGAAAATAATACCCTCGGTTACAGACCTTCTAATTTCCTTCCCTCGGCCGAGAGCATGCTGTGTATGGGAATGCCTTTCCCTAAGGGTGTATTCCAGTGCGGGGAAAGGTCGAACGAGACCTACTGGCGAGCTGCCAATATCTATTACCGAAATGTTGATGCCATTTTGATGCAGGCTGCCCGCATAATAGAAGAACAGGGGGTTGTGGCCGTACCTGTCTTCGGGTGTTTTCCTTACGATGTCAGAGATCGGGGTGACTTCTGGGGATACGTGTCACTGGTAAAGATGGCTGAAGCAGTCGGCCTAGGAAAAATCGGCAAGAATGGCTTGTTATTCAATTCCAAATATGGACCGAGGTTGATGCTGGGCGGTATCATTACCACTGCTGCGTTACCCGCTATGGCCTGGCCTAATAAAAGCGAGAATTGTTGTCCCGATGAGTGCTTTGTTTGTCAGGAGCAGTGCCCTGTCGGCGCTATTGATAAGAAGGGCAAAGTAGATCGGTTGGCATGCATCAAGTATTCAATGAAAAGCCCTATATTCTCTTATTTTATGAAGATAAAAGCATTTGATACGGCAGATGCTCAGATGATTAATCATGTAACCGGCGTTGATGACCATTCCATGTACACCTGTATTAAATGTGTCTCCATGTGCCCTTACACCATGAAGGCACAGCAGTAACTGCAACTTTGCACCCTAAAGAGTGTTCGGGCATGTGCACGGGCCTGGAGGAGCGGATGAATGAAGACCGATGACCGACTCATATACCAGCTTTTCATGGCCCAGCAAAAACTGCGAACCTACATCACCAACGCCCTTTTCACCGAGGGCATTAGAGTAACCCTGGGACAGGCTGCTATCCTCTTTATATTACAGCGCGATGACGGACAAACCATGACCGAGTTGAGCAAAGCTCTGGCCGTAAAAAACGCCACTTTGACGCGCCTTATTGATCGCCTTGAAAGATCTGCTTTTGTCATGCGCAGAGCGAGCAAGAAAGATAGGCGTTCTATCAGGATTTACATAACTCCCGAGGGGATCGAGGAAGGCGACAAGGCAAAACCCTTCATCAAAAGAGTTAACGAAGAGATCAAATCCGGGTTTTCCCAAAAGGAGATTGAAGTGTTCAAGCGCGTCCTGAACAGCGTCTTTCAGAAGTTCAACCCGTCCTAGTACTCACTAATCCAATTTTAAAACGGGAGAACTAAGTGTTCCCAATGCAAAAATGAGCAATAATTAGGCTTCTCAACGAAAGGGGGAAAGAAAATGGGCATTCGCGATGCAGCGTGGAATACTATAAAATGGAAGTTTATTAAGAAGCGATTAGGTTACAACCATGAGGAAATGAAAATATTTCGGAACAACCCGAGAAATGAGGATGTCCTGAACAAAGCTCCGGAGGTCCAAAAAAAGACAATCATTGTTGAGATTGTTGATTCGCATGGTTGTAACAGTCAACACGAGGTTGGCGATAAATTTTATTTTGATGGCGCCGGAAACCTATTAACTAAACTGTGCCCTAAAAGAATATGTGTCTATGCTTTGAATGCGATTACAATGCAGGTTTTCACTGCGGGTGAGTTAATTTGTGCAGGTGTTGATCCCAATGAAATGAGATTCAAAAGAGCTGCTTGTTTTGATGTGGGATTGGAGTGTGGTGGGTGGGGCCGTATTGTAATGGAAATAAGTGTTGAGAATCGCAAGAAACCCTAATAAGCGCATTCACTGCCGACCAGAAAAGAAGTGGAGCGTTCTTTAGTCAGCTCTTCGGCTGGACACGCAAGGAAGTTAATGCAGGGCCATTCGGTATCTACACCCTGTTGCAGAAAAATGGCCAAGGTGTGGCCGG
>CAMYNZ010000515.1 GCA_947259865.1 uncultured Desulfobacterales bacterium
TATTTTCATTAAATGATTTTCCAGCAACGAACTCACAGTAGGGGTCTCCCTTCGCTCTGCAGAGGGTTTCTTCGGCCGTAAAATCAAAGCACCCATCTGGATAATCACCGCCGTAAATCAGGTCCATGAAAGCCGCAGTTACGCCTCGCAGCATATAACATTTTCCCGAAGTGGCGGCACCGTAACGTTCCAGATAGCCCGACGCTTCATAGGAATCGCTCACCCGTATTCGAAGTTTTTTCTCGGGTAGAATTTCTTTTACTTCCAGGTCCCCCCATCCAAATGCCACCGCCACCGCGGCAAAACCAGATATTTGATCCTCTTTTTTTTCGATCATGGGGGTAACGATTTCTTCCCATTCCCAGGAATTGCGAATCCCCTGAAATGTTGCATAACCGCATTCCTGGGCAGCTTTTATAAGAAGGGTTTTAGCACTATGATCTTTGCCGAGCTTTTGCTCAAACTCAAAGCTGAGGGTGTTGTAATACTGAACTGGAAAAAGAGACAGGTAAACACCAAAAAGAGGAATAATCCCTTTGGATTCCCTTATCTGGCTTCCTTCCATGACGGCATGGATTATCTTGGTACCATCAATCGCCAACTACCCCTCCTTAATTTGAAATACGCACTCTTCATCCCGCATCATTTTGCACTGTTTTTCCTCAACCGAATAGAATCCCAGAGACCGGTTGTAAATCGCTTCCAACGCCCCTGCCATCCAGCCCCGGGAAAAATGGCAACCTGGTGTGCTCCGTTTGCCATGCTTGGCAAGCCACCCGGTGACATGATGACTCGAGGCGCTCACGACATGTCCTCCCAGCGGTCGAACCCGTTCAAAATGAATGACACCCAACCCGCAATTTTGAAATAAAATACCGGCCATTTCCAATTTTGATTTTAAGGTTTTGATCTGCGGATATTGATTGAGAAGATGCTGAAAACTTGTGTAGCTGGCTTCCTCGACCGATCTGAAAAGAAGCCTGATACCTTCGTTGCCCAGATTGTCCTCGATGGTCTTTTGAAGATTAATATTGTAGTGATGACAATGCATCGCAGCCGGCTGTCCGGACAAAATTACTCTATGACCATCCCGGGCCAGTTCGTGTTTCCAGTCAAATAATGCCATTGGTTACCTCAAGTCAGCGTCTACACCGCCCAAAATACGTAATATGTCCTACAATCGATGCCAATCAAATGAGGGAATGGATCATAACACACCGTTAATATGATTGAAATCCAAAAATCAAAAGCAGCTTTGTGGGTCAGCAAGCCTGTACATAGCTCGCTTCGCTCACGATTGGAAGATGAAATAGGGAAGGCATTACCGCCCGAGCACATCCGGTGTAACCCTGTCCAGCATGTTTAAAAGACGCTTTGAGCTCCCCTGATTTACAATTTCCTTGATAACCACAAATTTTACGAGAATTGATTTTCTGATGCCCAGAACTAAGGAAGTCATCAAGAAACTGAAATCAGAATGATATTCTTCTTCAAATTTTTTTTGATGCTCGGGAAGATTCTGATCCAGTTGGTATATTTTTTCAAGAATAGCGATAAGCTGGTCATCAGACACAGCCTTCCGGGGGATGCACTCAACCTGGTTGCAGTAATCAATTTCAAATTCTACCTTCGCTGGAGGAAGTTTCAATCCCAGGCGTTTCCACTGCTCGAGCAAGCTCTTGCGCTCCTGACGGCTGCGGTCAGTTCGATGGTCACCGATGTGTCGGCTCCACAAACCGTAAGCCCGACAGGCAAAAGGACGGAATTTATAAATTCCACACGCATTTTGTTTGAGAAAAGGGCACCCGGAGGGCTGGACCGGATTGGTCAGATAAAACCTCATAAACAATTTGAGCGTACCAATTTTCTCCGAGTCCGGCAATTGGCGAAGGACATCGATCCATTGCAGGGCTTCCATCAGAGTCATTTGCGGCAGATATACGCAGCAAACCCCCGGATTTTGACACAGGCATTGTGTCGGCGGCAGATCATCATAGCGGCTCTGCAGTTCATAAAACATCGGTTTTGCTGAGCGGAGAGCGATGTGTAAATCTTCAGCATCAATCATCGATTTATGATGTCATTCCTTTTCCAGATAAATCCTAATCATCCTGATTTTTTTCCTTGAATCTTTTCTCAATTTCCGCGATTAAGTCTTCCTGCATGGGTATGATGCTCTCATATACCAATTCGCCGTCTAGGGCGACGCTGGGCAGAGATTTGGCTTTCAGCTCTCTGAAACGCTCTACACCTTCCAGAGTGCGCATGTCCCACTGCCGCACCTCAATAATTTCCAGGATGTTATCCGGTAAAACCTTTACCGATTCCGCCATATAGACGCAGGCGGTTCACTGCCTGAAATCCGTCAGGAGCACATCGACCAATACCGGCTTTGCCAAAAGCGCCTCCTTAACATAACATTTTCATAATTTTAAAAAACGATTGCCCCAAAAAATTGCTGTCACACGGGGCAGGGGGCTATAAAATAGTCAATATCCATACATGATCGCACTGACAAGGGAAATCGTCCAATAGTTGATTTTT
>CAMYNZ010000516.1 GCA_947259865.1 uncultured Desulfobacterales bacterium
ATCACCGGTAAAAACCAATTCCTTGGCCTTGCCCAGCCCTACAATTTGTGACAGCAGCTTTGTACCCGCGGTGGTAATCGTAAGCCCTACCTCGGTTTCCGGGAATCCGAATTTGGCCTCGTCAGCCGCTATCCTGATGTCACAACTCATCGCGAACTCGCATCCGCCTCCCAAAGCATAACCCGGGACCGCCGCAATCAGGGGTTTCCCCAACGCCAGTATCACTCGTTGGACTTCCTGCAGCCCATCGGTTTCAGCCACCCATTGCTCGAAGGTTTTGCCGGCGGATGTTTCCTTTAGGTCCTCACCAGCACAAAATGCCCTTCCAGCACCTGTCAGTATAATCACAACAACATCATCATCATTCCTTGCTGCCTCCAGTCGCGCGATCAAGCCCGTGAGAAGCTCCCGGGTGATGGCATTGAGCCGCTCCGGTCGGTTAAGGGTAATAATTGCTACATTTTGGATTTTTTCATAAAGGACAGTTTTTTTTGTCATGCAAACCTCCCATTTTGTGCACACGTAATTTTTTATTAGTATTTTTCGTAAGAGTTTATAATCCTATCATTGGCATTTTCATGCTAATCCTTCTTTTGCATTCTTGGCTTCATGAATTTTTCGCAGCTCATTCTTTAGGATCTTTCCCGTTTTTGTCATCGGCATCTGTTCAAGAAACTGCACTTGCCGGGGATAGGCATGCGCCTCGAGCTTCTTCTTCACATGTTCTTTAATACTCTCCTCAAGAGCCCTATCGGGTGTCACACCCTCTTTGGGTAGAATAAACGCTTTTACAATTTCTCCTCTGATCGCATCGGAGACTCCGATAACGCCAACCAACGCGACTGCCTTGTGTTTCATTAGACACTCTTCCACTTCACCCGGTCCGATCCTGAAGCCGCCGCTTTCGATAATATCGTCTCGCCTCCCGCTAAACCAAAAATATCCGTTTTCATCTTTTTGGCCGTAATCGCCGGTGCGCATCCATTCGCCGATGAACTTATCCTTTGTTGCTTGCCGATTTTTCCAATACTCTAAAAACATCACGGGATCAGGACCTTTTACCGCGATCTCACCTAATTCGCCACGCTTTGCAACCTGACCGTCCTCATTGATTATCTCAACGATGTGTCCCGGAACAGCCCTGCCGATGGCCCCCGGGATCATGTCCATGACTTCCGAACAAAAACCAACAACTAGGTCACATTCCGTTTGCCCATATTGTTCATTAATTTCAACCCCGAGATGCGCCCTCGACCAGTCACAAAGTTCTTCTCCCAGCGTCTCTCCTCCGGCAGTAATTGACCTCAAATGAAGTTCGAAACGTTCCCGGGGGCGCTTGACTGCATGCATCATCATGCGCAGCACCGTTGGAACGGCCATGAGATTTCGCACCTCATGTTTTGCCATCATATAAAACGCTTTTTCAGGATCAAATTTTCGGGGCCTATAGGCCAGCATGGGATACCCGTGATGGAGTGTTGGAAACAATGCATCATACGAGCCGCCGATATAAGCCCAGTCAAGCGGCGTCCACATCAAGTCTCCTTCAATGGGAAACAAATTGTGGTAGAATTCAAACCCAGGAAGAATACCAAGCAACAATTTGTGCCCGTGAAGGGTACCCTTGGGCTGACCTGTAGTTCCTGAAGTATAAATAATCAAGGCTGGGTCATCAGGCTTTGTTTTGACAGGCGTAAAATAGCGACTCCCCTTTTCTATACACTCCCAAAAATCCATGGTACCCTCTTCTTCGCCGCCATCAATAGCAATGATCAGCTCAAGACTGGGGATACGTTTTTTAATTTCGCAAATCTTTGACAGATTCTCTTTATCAGTAATCACCGCTTTGGCGTTGCTATCCTGAAGCCTGAATTCAATAGCATCTGGACCAAAAAGGGTGAGAAGCTGCACCGCTATGGCGCCCAGTTTATAAATCGCAATGTGTGAAATTAAGGTTTCAGGACGCTGAGAAAGTAGTATTCCGACTCTGTCGGTACGTTGAATGTCATTTGCTTGTAAGGCATTGGCGAGCTGGTTTGAAATGTCTCTTAACTCCCGAAAGGTATACTTCCGACTATTTTAGTGTGAGTCAATATAGATGAGCGCTAACCGATTTTTCCAGACGGCCCACTTATCACTGACGTCGACACCGATATTGTAAAACTTCGGAATCTTCCATTTGAAGTTATTACAAACTTCTTCATAGGTGTTGCCCCTGAGCATTATTACATCCCCTCAATGAGCTCTAACATATCTCTACTATTAGGTGCCCAATGAAATACGTAATATATTCCATCGAAGCGCAGCCTATCTATCTGGGGTGTGCCAGACGTGTCCGGGTAGTTGATGCATTTTGCGCGTGAAATTTAACCATCCCTTACTTATCCGGCTAATTTTAACACCAAAATTGACGGTTTCGTAAAAAGTCCAACTTCGGCGTTGTAATGCATTTCGCAACCATTCAACGTACGATAAGTACGCCTCATGATTGCAAAATTTGTACGCCTTGAATTTGAACTTTTTCCAAAACCGTCTGATTCTGAC
>CAMYNZ010000517.1 GCA_947259865.1 uncultured Desulfobacterales bacterium
GAACAGTGCTGCTCGCCTATCAGGGCCCAGCCCGATATCACATTATTGTGGGGTCAATGGGAACATTTCAGCTGCGGGGGGTCGCCGACAAAAAACATAGCTATCACAAAGTCATTATCGAAGGCTACAAGTTTGATCCTAACACCGGGTCCGTGACCTGGGCCATAGATAAAAAACAAACAGGCAAAGCGGCCTATCGCGTGAAAATGCGGCGCCGGTTTATGGAAACGGATCTGATAATGTTTGCCTGCAAGGGAACGACACTATTCAACCTGTTGGAACCCCGGACCTACAGGCACCTGACCAAAACGAACATCATTGATGGGCGGCGGGAAGCGGACCCGTTGCGCTGGTTTATGAGCAGGCTCGACACCTGGTCGTCAATCATATCGACAGTTTACCTGGAACCAGGAACCCCGCTCAAGTTGACCCTTTCGGATACTATGCTGCGCAACAAATTGGTTTTGACCAATCCCACCGAAAGCAAATCAGAAGGGATCGGCTATACGGTGGATGAGTGGCCCAGTTTGCACCGCACCGAATACATGGTGGCCCGGGATATGTGGGCACTGCTTGAGCCCCGTGTTGCCAACCTTGAAAGACGCGGAATTTTTAATGAACGGATACGCAGCCTCCAGGAACAAGGAACCACGGCACTCAAAACGGCCGGTCAGGCCTTAAAGGACAACGTCTACGATCGCTTTTCCGAAGCCAGCGCCAGGTCATGGGCCCTGGCAAGCCGGGTCTATGATGATGTCGAAAAGACCCAGAAAGATGTCCTTTATGGCGTTCTGTTTTATATCGCTCTTTTCGTTCCGTTTGCATTTTGTATGGAGCGTCTCCTTTTTTCTTTTTCAAACATTTACAAACGTATCATTGCATTCTGCACAATTCTTGCCTTGCTGATTATCCTAATTTACGAAGTCCATCCGGCTTTTAAACTGGCCTACAGCCCGATGGTAGTGATTTTGGCCTTTTTCATTATGGGCCTTTCTTTGATGGTGACATTGATTATTTTTTTCCGTTTTGAAGAGGAGATGACCCGCCTCCAAACCCGGGCACAGCTAGTAGAGTCCGGTGAGATTGGTCGCTGGAAGGCCTTTGTGGCCGCCTTTTTGCTGGGGGTAAGCAATCTGAGACGAAGGCGTTTACGAACCGTGCTCACTTGCACAACCCTGATTATCCTTACATTCACCATCATGAGTTTTACCGCGGTCAAATCTATGCGGCATCACGCGCGAATTCTTTACCAAACCAACGCCCCCTATCAGGGTTTTCTTTTAAAGAATGTCAATTGGCAAGACCTTCCACCGGAAGCTCTGGGTTTTATTTCCAATGCCTTTGCGGGCAAAGGCACCGTGGTGCCAAGGGTCTGGCTTGAGAATGAAGACAAAACCCGGGCGCTCAGCATTCCTGTTCGGCTTGAGGATAAAGTTTTTGAAGCCCAGGGTGTGGTCGGGCTTTCACACCAGGAGGGCATTGTCTCGGGTCTCGATGAGATACTGATCGGCGGTCGTTGGTTTTCCGAAAACGAACTTCACACGGTACTTTTACCGGATCGCATGGCTGCGAATCTTGGAATTGATCCTCAGCGGCTGCAAGACGCGGTCATCCAGCTCTGGGGAATCCCGTTTCGCGTGGTCGGTATTTTTTCCGGCAAGCAATTCCAGGCACACAATGACCTGGATGGAGAACCCCTCACCCCGGCGATTTTTCCGCACGAAATTACCACCGAATTGACCGAAGTAGAAGCGGAAGCGCTGGAATCCGGTGAAGATATCAAAGATTTTCAAAGTCGCTACCAGCACCTTCCCGGGGAATTAACCATCATCATTCCTCACCGGACACTTCTGGCGCTGGGCGGCCACTTGAAAGGCGTTGCCATGCGCCCCGGGTCTCAGGCATCAACTCAAGCGGCAGCCAGAGACCTGGTAGACCGCTTCGGGCTTTCTCTTTTCAGCGGCGAATCTGAGGGCACCTTCCTTTATAATGCCAGTGACACCATGAGCTACAGTGGTGTTCCCAATATTTTGATACCCCTGGTAATTTCTATTTTTATCGTCTTAAACACGATGATTAGCAGCGTTTACGAAAGAAAGCGCGAAATTGGGATCTACACATCGATAGGCCTGGCTCCTTCCCACGTGTCGTTTTTGTTTATCGCTGAGGCCATGGCCCTGGCGGTTTTAAGTGTGGTCTTGGGATATCTGCTGGCTCAGACAGCAGCCAAACTCTTTGCCGAGACTTCTTTGTGGGCCGGAATTACGGTAAATTATTCATCCACAGCCGGAGTGGCGGCTATGATTCTTGTAATCATTGTTGTACTTATTTCGGTACTTTATCCCTCTAAAGTGGCCGCTGAAATCGCCATCCCGGATGTCAACCGCTCCTGGACCTTACCGGAGGCCAAGGGCAACGTTTTAGAACTCACCCTTCCCTTTTTGATGAAGTTTAAGGAGCACCGGAGCGTCGGTGGTTATTTGCTCGATTATTTTAAAGGCCACCAGGATGTAACCCACG
>CAMYNZ010000518.1:0-1764 GCA_947259865.1 uncultured Desulfobacterales bacterium
CAGCTTGGTCGTTTGGCTTCATTGGGAATTATTAAAGGAAAAGCTTTTAATCCCGATGCACGCATGCAGCGAATTTTCGATCAGGGAGCTAAACAGGGCGCGGCCATGGCACGCGCTATTGTGTTTGCCTCGCGCGATCCTGAGATCAGATACTGGCCGGAACGGCATTGGGAAAAAATGTTCCTGCACAACACGACTTTTGAACGTGATGGTGTTGCAGATATCGATGCGCGCACCCTCTGGCATTATCAGGCCATCGTGGTTTCTCCTAACCTGATCTCTGCCACGCCAGGGGCAGGTACTGCTTATTTGGGTGCCTTTCGTGATAATAAAGGCCGGTATCTTGATGGTGGCAAGACCTACAAACTACGTGTGCCGGCCAACCCGCCAATCAAGAATTTCTGGGCGGTAACGGCTTACGACCCAACGACCCGCTGCTTGCTGGATGCTGGGGGCAACATGAACAAGACGATAGGCAGTCGTGAAAACCCAAAAGCCAATGCTGATGGTTCAGTGGATGTTTATTTTGGTGCCAAGCCACCTAAAGGCATGGAAAAGAACTGGGTACCTACAAATCCGGATAAGGGCTTCTTTGTCGTCTTCCGTTTTTACGGTCCGCTTGAAGGTTTCATCAACAAGACCTGGGTACTTAATGACTTTGAGCTGGTAAAGTAGCAGGACTTAGGTTTCAGGTGTCAGTTTTCAGGAAAGAATAGGTTTCAGTGACCAGGTGTCAGGGAACCAAAAGTTTCAGTGCTTGCCCGCCCCTGTCGGGTTCAGTGATTGTCAGCCTCTGGCTGATTCAGGTTTGAGGTCTTTTCCTGATACCCGACATCTGACACCCGTGCTGTTTTCAAGGCTTAAGCTGCAAACCTGAACCCTTTTCCTTGTGCGTTGTGGCGTTTTTCATGGCGTAACTGCTAATTGCATACGTAAGAAATGAAAAATGGGAGATTTTCAGAACCACACATTGACATCACGCCGGCAGACGCCATTGAAGGCCCGGAAACCTCGCATAATCGCGATCCAAGGTAATCCATTCACAGCCGGACTCGATGGCCAGTGCGGCAAACCAAGCGTCCGGTACCAGGTTGCCACGAGCGTCCGCTTCTGTGCAAAGGCGCTTGAAGATGTCCCAGTGCCGCTCGCCCGGTTGAATGACCACGCAGTGAGATTGCCCAAGGAGTATGTCGCAGAACCGGAGCACTTCATCCAGCCTGCTTGGCATCGCAAAAACTTTTGGGTGGGTGGTGACGCGGATCACACCGCTAAGGATCTGCGGAGCCATACCGTAACGTGCATCGCCATTGACCACACCGTCAAGCCAGCTCCGGCAGATCTCATGGTCAGGGGAATCCGATCGGAAAGCGTGCACGAGAATGTTGACGTCGGGAAGGATCACGGCGCGTTCATGACCTCCTCCAGGTCACTGGAGCGGTTCAGGTCAATCCCCGGAAGGACGCCGCCAGCAGCTTTAGATACCGGCAACTCAATCTTTTTGCGGCGGCCCGTTCTCGCTTTTGAAAGAATGAGCATTAATCCATCTTCGACCAGCGATGTCAGGGTGCGTCCCTCCTCTGCCGCGCGTTTTTTAGCCCGTTTCAGAAGATCGTCTCTTATTCTTATGGTGGTTCTCATACATCAAAGCATAACAATGGTGCATCAGTATGTCAATCAATTAATAATGAGCCTGAAATACAATAAGGCAGGTGTCGGATACACATTTAAGGTGTTGGGAGAAAAGAGGTTTTGGTGTTCAGTGAT
>CAMYNZ010000518.1:1837-5982 GCA_947259865.1 uncultured Desulfobacterales bacterium
TCTGACACCTGAAACCTCCGTGGCAACACCTGACACCTTTTAAACCCTGAACGGGGAACTTTGAACCCAGAACCTATCCTAAAAAGGAAAAACACATGAAATTAAGACCAATAGTCCTCAGTACCTTTTTGATGCTGGCGCTCTCGTTTGGGGCGGTGTCTTTTGAAGCCGTCGCCGAAGACCATGCACAAGCGGCCATGAAAGCGGATAAGACGGGTACCAATCCCATTAATTTTACCTACGATGCCAGAATCTATAACGGGTACCAGTGGCTGAATACGGCCGGCGATGGCAATCAGAACATCACCACCCTGGAGTTTCGGGCCCCTTTACTGAATGGCAAATGGTAGTTTCGGGTTAAAGCGCGGTACGTAGATATCAGCGCTGACCTTAATGACGATGGTTCGGACGACCTGGATGATTCAGGCCTGGGTGATACGGACATCCGCTTCCTGACCGTACCATACCTGGATATGGCCAAAAAGCGGGCGCTTGCCTTTGGCCTGGAAGTGTTTCTCGATACGGCTTCGGAAGATGTCCTCGGTTCCGGGGCAACCTCCCTGGGCCCACAGGTATTTGCCGTCTTCTTCAAGCCCTTCGGGGGCATGTTCGATCTGTTTTCGCCGGCTTATCAGCACAAGTTCAGTGTGGACGAAGATGATGACCGCGACCAGGTTCTTCAGGGCTTAATCGACATTTTTTTCCTAAAAATGTCAAAGGACAAGCAACGCTGGTTCTTACTCGATCCACAGGGCGTCATCGACTATGAGAACGACACCGAGTTCATGTTGATCGATATTGAAGTCGGGACCATGCTCGACAAATATCTGGGCACCAAGGGTCACAGCGCCTACGTGCGTCCTTCCTTTGGCATCGGCGCGGATCGACCAACGGATGGATCCCTCGAGTTTGGATACAAAGTCATATGGTGATGAGACCGAAATTGTACACGATCAAAGATGACACGAAACCAAAATCCGCACCCCCCTGTTTACCCCCCATTTTCCACCCCTTTTGGGGGTCGCCAAAGCCCGATAGGGTTTCTAATTTGAGACCTACACGCATCAATAAGGTCCATCGGACAATAAACGGGTTCAGGGTGCAAGGTTCAGTGGTTAAAGGAGCTACGTTAACGGCTGACAGCCAACAGCATTGAGGAATCAATATCGTTGCAGGTTCGGGATAAAACATAAGGCTTGGAAATATGAAAGAAATCGCACCAGAGCATGCCGCCATGAATTTAAACCGGACAGCGGAAAACACGCTGCTGATCCAGTTGACCGGAAATTGGCAGATCGGTCAGGATTTGCCCCCAGCCAGTGAAGTTCAACAGCAGATCGAAGAGCATCGCTCGATCAAGCAGATAGTTTTTGAATCAAAAGCGCTTTCCGCCTGGGACAGTAGCGTCTTAACTTTTTTGACCCAAGTTATCAAAGCGTCCTCAAAAGAAGGTATCCAGGTTGAACAAGACGGACTGCCCCATGGCGTACAAAAACTAATCTCGCTGGCCACCGCTGTTCCCAAAAAAGAAGACGCCCGTAAAACAGTGTCGCGCGAAGCGTTTTTTGCACGGGTCGGATCGGAATTTTTAGAATTTAATAAATCCGCCGGAGAGCTGATTGCCTTTGTGGGGGAGGCCTGTGTTGCAACTGCTCGGTTAATAGTTGGCAAAGCCCGTTTCCGGGCTTTTGACCTGGGCCAGTTTCTTCAGGACACCGGTGCCCAGGCGGTGCCGATCGTATCGCTGATCAGTTTTCTGGTAGGACTGATTCTGGCCTTTGTTGGCATCCTCCAGTTAAAGCTTTTTGGGGCCCAGGTTTTCGTAGCCGATCTGGTGGGCATCGCCATGGTGCGTTCGATGGGAGCCATTATGACCGGTATCATTATGGCCGGCCGCACAGGAGCGGCGTTCGCCGCCCAGCTGGGCACCATGCAGGTCAACGAAGAAATCGACGCGCTGAAAACACTGGGAATCGCGCCGATTGAATTTCTGGTTTTGCCGCGGATGCTGGCCCTGACCCTGATGATGCCGCTTCTGTGTTTGTACGCTAATCTTATGGGCATCCTGGGGGGCTGGCTCGTGGCCGTACCGCTGTACGGTCTGAATCCAATACAGTATTTTACCCGCACCATGGAGGCGGTGGGCCTGAACGATCTTTTTATCGGACTGTTTATGAGCCTGGTCTTCGGGATCCTGGTGGCCCTGGCAGGTTGTCTTCGCGGGATGCAGTGTGGCCGCAGCGCCTCGGCGGTGGGCGATGCCGCCACATCGGCGGTAGTGACGGGTATTGTATCGATCATCATTGCCACATCGGTGATCACAGTGCTGTGCGATGTACTAGGAATATAGTATGCACAGCCTGCGGTAGAACAGAATAGAAAAATCCGAATATCGAAATCCGAAATCCGAAACAAAGACGAATGACCGAAATTCAAATGACTGAAACAAAAAAACTCGAATATCTGTCCGGCAAATTGCTTCAGGAGTTTTGAGCATTTGAACATTTGTATTCGGGAGAGAGAAACTAGATTAAAAATAAAACTGAAATTCGAATCCTCCAAAGGCGGACAAGTATCGAAATCCCTGGCCCAGAACTGGATTACAGGTAACTACGCTAGTTAATTGTTACCTCTACAATTTCACATTTACTTTACCAGTTCATTACAATCGCGCCAGGGCAGGCCGAAACAAATTCGAATGACCAAAATTTCAAATTCAAAACAGGATGATCATGTGGATTGAACACCAACTTTCTCAAAAGATGTACCATCGTTTGTGAGGAAGTCTATAGCGTTTAGAGCATTTGAACATTTGTATTTTTGATTTGTTTCGAGTTTCGTGCTTCGGATTTCGAATTTTATTATAGCATATTTGCGACGCAATTTTTTTTAGGTAACTACGATGGATAAGCAGCCTCATATAACAGTAACCAACCTTACCATGGCTTATGGCAGCTTTGTGGTCATGCGGGATTTGAGTTTTACCATCAACCACGGTGACATCTTCATCATCATGGGCGGCAGCGGTTGCGGTAAGAGCACCCTGCTGAAGATCATGATCGGGCTTAAAACCCCGGCCACCGGTCAGGTATTATACGGTGACACCAGTTTTTGGGAAGCCGACCCAATGACCCAGGATCAATTGATGCAGCGCTTCGGTATTCTGTACCAGAGCGGCGCCCTGTGGAGCTCCATGACGCTGGCGGAAAATGTGGCCCTGCCGCTGCAACAGTATACCCGGTTGAGCCCGTCGGAGATCCATGAACTCGTAGCCCTTAAACTGGCCCTGACAGGGTTGGCGGGCTTCGAAGATTTCTACCCTTCGGAGATCAGCGGCGGCATGCGCAAACGGGCCGGGTTGGCGCGGGCCATGGCCCTGGACCCGGAGGTGCTTTTCTTTGATGAACCCTCGGCCGGGCTGGACCCGGTCAGCGCCAAACGGCTTGACGATCTTATTTTAGAACTGAAGGACAGCCTGGGTGCAACGGTTGTAGTGGTGACCCATGAACTGGCGAGCATATTTGCCATTGCCAACAACTCGGTCTTTCTCGATCCGGAAACCCGCACGATGCTTGCTACAGGAGATCCGCACAGAATGCTCGAGGAAAGCGAAGATTATAAAATACAAAACTTTCTTCGGAGAGGAGAAGCGGAATAAATAACAAATCCGAAATCTGAAATCCGAAATCCGAAACAAATTCGAATGACCGAAATTCAAATGACCAAAATAAAAATGACAGAAACAACAAAAACTCGAATATCTCTCTGGCAAATTGTTTCAGGGGTTTTGAACATTTGATCATTTGTATTTTAGATTTGTTTCGAATTTCGGGTTTCGAATTTCGGATTTAAAATGAATGTTAAAATTTCTGAAACCCATATTCTCTATAATATTCAATAAAAGCTTAAATATCGGAGATAACTCAAGATGGCTAAACAGGTAAGCAAAACAGTGATTGGTGGCTTTGTGATCAGTGCGATCGCCCTGCTCGTGATTGGAATTGTAATCTTTGGCGGCGGCAAGTTTTTTAAGAAGACAGAAAAATATGTCGTATTTTTTGATCGCTCCGTCAACGGTTTGAATGTCGGTGCACCGGTGGTCTTCCGGGGAGTGGAAGTGGGTTCCGTGGACAGTGTTAAGATCA
>CAMYNZ010000519.1 GCA_947259865.1 uncultured Desulfobacterales bacterium
GTCCAGGAGGCCGCGGCCGCAAAGATTTTTGAGAATGTGAGTGATTCAGATGCCTATATCGATCTTCTCAAAGCTCTAAAGGAAAGGAAAATCGATCCATACTCCGCCGCAGAACGGCTTCTTCAGGGATTGAAATGCAAGATATGATGTTACATTAATGCAAATATACCATTGATGTGCATCTTAAATTGGAATAATAAAGCTGAATATACTTCCTTTGCCTTCACCCGCACTCTCCACCCAGATCCGGCCACCGTGCAATTCAACCAGTCTTTTACTCAGGGATAACCCCAAGCCTGTTCCGGCGAATTTGCGGGAAGACGATGAATCCACCTGGTCAAACGGGGAAAAAATCCGAGTTTGGTCCTTCGGATTTATACCAATTCCGGTGTCCGCCACGGAAATTTCAATAAACTTTTCAGTGCGTGTATGAGGATCTTTTTCTGCCTCAATTATCTCATCTACTACCTGCAGGGTGTCTGGATCGCCTTGCCTTAACCCGGAACGTACCGTGCAATCAACTTTTCGCGCCTTCACGCTGACACTGCCCCCGCCGGGTGTAAATTTAACGGCATTTGATAGAAGATTGTACAGGATTTGTTTCAATTTTCGCTCATCGGCTTTTATGGACACTGGAATATTGTCCAAATCCGAAGCAAGTTGTATGTCATTTTTTAATGCGTCAACATTAACCATTGAAATACTGCTTTTAATCAGTATTTTTAAATCCACGGTGGTGCTTATTAACTCCAATTTTCCTGCTTCCACTTTCGACAGCTCCAGAACATCGTTTACCAGAGAAAGCAGATGATGGCTGCTGTGATGCACATTTTTTAGATATTTCTCCTGGACATCATTTAAAACGCCCACCTTTTTATCCAGAACCAGCTCGGTAAAACCGATGATATGATTCAAGGGGGTGCGGAACTCGTGGCTCATATTGGCCAGAAACTCGCTCTTAGCCCGGCTGGAAGACTCCGCATGCTGCTTGGCGCTTTCTAATTCCATGGCTGTCATTTTGTTTTCAGTGATGTCACGCAGAAGAACAAATCTACCGGTGTAGTGACCCTTGCGGTCATTTAAAGACGAGAGATCCAGATCAAAGTAGCGTTTTGATTCTCCTTCACCGATGCTAATTTCATCGTTGGCTTCCTGCACGTTGCGATAACGTTCAACCATTGATTGCCACCTGGCTGAAACCGAATCTGCTTTTTGGCCGATTATTTGTGAGACGTCCCGACCGATAATTTTGGAGGCAGAAAGATTGACGTCAACAATGCGGTCTTTGGCGTCTAACACCATGACCGCATCTTTCATATTTTCCAGAATAGTACTTCTGGCAACCGGTAAAATATCCATCAGGCGGGCGTGAAAAAGCCCCCAACCAAGAGATATGCCGGTTATGGTGAATCCGAAGGGCGTTAGATCCAGAGGCTTGAAGGGATTAAAACCGGAAACATACAACGCATTACCCAGCCAGGGGGACAATACACCAATAAGAATCGCCGTTGCCTGGCTGCGATAAAGGTCATGCGAACGCAAAAGTGTTCGGATAAAAAGCAGTGTGCCCACAAGCAACAGCAAATAGGAATAGGACGTATGTATCCACCACCATAGGCCGTGGGTTGAGACTTTTAAATAAAGCGATCCGATTTTTTCCAGCCTGAAATTTGTCCATATCAAACCGTGAAAATCGTTGCTCCAGACTAACAACAGGGTGATAAAAGGCTCGATTGACAGGAAGCCAATACTTCGGGTGGTCAACCATTGCCTGCTTCCCAGATACTTAACGGCCAGGAAAAGCCAGATTGATGGTACTGTTGTAACCCCCAGATACTTGACTTTGCCCCAAAAAATCTTGTTTGCAAGATCAGTGCTGCCTATTTCCAGGGCATAGGCCAGGGTCCACACCGCCACACTCAACATGAGTAACACGGCCGGTGTCACCACAGCCGAATGTTGCCGCCAAATAAAAACCGCCACCGATATGGATATGCCTGCTGCCATAAGGATGGGGATGATATATATTAAGTTTTGGGTGAGCATAGGCAGGAGATCATAAATCAGGAACTATCCAGGGCCCAAGATCCAATTTGTTGAATCGAAGGGCCGAATGACCTGTGCGGGTATATTTTTCGATTTTAATAAACCAACGCTCTGTTATTGATTCAAAACGATGCCATTCAGCAAATCATCGAAATCATCATGATATTCTGCGAATAAATTTTGTGAAGTATAGGTAATTACCTGGACACTGCCTTTTTCTCCTGTCCAGTAGTAGCTATGATATCGGAAAGGTATACCGTCAATGGTCCCGGTAATACCCATTATGGCTGCGGTATTGCCATTAATCTGGCGCTCCTCATCCAGAACCACTGCAGCATCCGGCGCAACATTTCTTGCATTGTCCAACGCTATTTTTTTTAAGGTTTCCAGGGGCATGGATATTCTTTCTATTATTCCCAGGGCATAGGCGTCCTTGGTTTTGTGGACCAGTGCAAAAGATGCAT
>CAMYNZ010000520.1 GCA_947259865.1 uncultured Desulfobacterales bacterium
CTGGTTTTCCGCATAAATCTTTCTTTTGAGGCTCATTCAGTTCTCCTTGTCCATTTCAAAATAAAATTTTTTATAACATCTCCCTTGTTCTACGGGACATCCTATAGTCCCCGTGTCAAGCGAAAATCCGATTAATTTATATTAACTGTAAATTCAACTTGTTATTAAAGAATGCCACCTGAAGACGCACCTATCCTTTGCTCTTTGACATACTTTTTCGGCGATTCTCCCACTTTGCGAACCTTACCTCTGATCGTTACGTTTATCCGGCCTTACCGTTTGAACGGCTGCGCCAATCATCCCTTATCCAGAGTCGGAAGTTCAGTGAGAGGCCCGGGATTGTCCCTCCAGGGGTCTTGATGCCCCTACGTCCTTAAACGGGCTCTCTCGCCGAAATAGTAAAAAGTGTTATTCTATGTTCAGATGTGCCGGATCAAACACTTCACTTTTCTTCATCAACGTCCAGGCAATTACCAGCATTTTGACAGCCAGTTTAACACGCATCTTTGTTTTAATCCCACGCTCGCGTTCTCTTCCCCGAAGAAGCCTGGTAAAGTACGTTCTGAACAGGTCGACTTTTGCGGCGGCTACGTTAGCTGCCTGATACAAGGCATAGCGAAGCTCACCGTTGCCTTTTTTGGATATTACCGGAACCGCTTTATCGCTTGTTTTTCCGCTTCGCTTTGCACACAAATCATAGCCGGCCAATTTGATAAGCTGTTTTCGGTTTTCAAATCGAACAGGGTCGCCAATCGAAGCCAACACCCTGGCCGATACGTAAGGGCCGAAGCCCGGAATCGTCATAAGGTAACTATATTCAGAAAACTCAAGACAAAAGTCTTCGATTAAATCATTGGTTTTTTTAACCTGATGGCGCACCTGCTTGAGCTTTTCAACAAGAAGGTCGGCTTCATATTCAGCTGCGGGTCCAATAGGACAACCGACGGACTCTACGGCCTGTTGATGGATTTTTCGTAATCTGAGCAGCCGAGCCGTCCCTCGCCGGGTTCGGGTCACCATCTGAAAGAACTCACCAAATTCCATTGCTGCGATCGTATCAGGATTCAGACACCACTGCACGATCGCAAGACTTTCACTTTCACAGGCACTGTAAAACCTGTCCATCTCAGGAAAGTACTGAGCCAGCAGATTGTTTCTGATTCGCATTTTAAGCCCGTGCTCTTCTCTTTTCAGCCGTCTTCTTAATGACAGTAAAGAGCGAAGCTCAATGATGCCAGGTGATGGATCATCATAGTAAAGGCATCTTCTCCTGGAAACCAGGTCTGCAATATTGGCCGCGCACTTGGTGTCATGTTTGTCCCAGCGGCCATCTAAAAGCGAACGGTTTTTCTTAACAGCTTCGCCGGAAACCAGAACAACGTTGCTTTCACAACGGATTAAATGCCTGGCCAATGGCTTATGGTAGTTGCCGGTCGGCTCCAGTCCATAGACGATTTTGCAAAGGCTGTTTTGAACCTTGATCGCTTCTGCGGTCTTCAGCAATCGAGAAAAACCATCTAAGTTATTTTCAAAGATTAGTTTTCTGAACAATGCTTTCCCGGTTGCCGAGCCCATGAAAGCATGATGCTTGTCTTTGCCCACATCGATGCCGACAACTAAGTATTGATCCGAACCGGTGATCTCTTTGACAATTTGACAATACTGCTTGCGTCTGATAATCTCTTGATTACTCATAATAACCTCCTGTTGGCTCCTTTTGGGTTTTAGGTTTGGCGACCTTATGCTATCAGGAGGTTATTTATTTACTATGACATAGATCATTTTGTTCTGCAGAAATCATCGTACCCTTGGGGGTGTAACCTTCTGTTGTTTTATTATATAACGTCCTTTGAGGATCAGGTTTTTTTGTTTTTCTTTGTTCCGTTTGTCCTTCTCAACAAAAAGCGGTTTCCCGCTGTCATGGGTTTTCCCCGTATAGTACATTAGAGTTGCCGGCGTCGACGGAGAGGGAGTAAAAATCTGAATCTGCCGGGGTTTGAACTTGAGGACCCTGCGGCTGAAGCGGTCCAAGCGCTCCATGTCTTGGTGTGTACATCCCGGATAAGCAGCGAAAAAATAACAGGTTAAGAAATGTTTTTTCCCCGTCCTGCGATTGATCTTTTCAAAACAGCGGAAGAATTCCACAAAGCTCTCAATGGAGGGTTTTCCCATGAGCGCAAGGATATGATCTTCGGAATGCTCGGGTGCGACTTTTAGTTGTCCGGAAATATGATGCCGGATAATCTCTTCAAGATATTGAAGGCCGTATGTTTGATCTTTTATCACCAGATCATGGCGTATTCCGGAACCGATGAAAACCTTTTTAACCTTCGGCATCTGCCTGAGTTTTTTCAGCAAAATGGTTACTACGTATGCGGCGCTGGAAAACTGTTTCACGGTTACCATTTCAATAATGAAGTAAAGGGGCGGGGCTTTGATGAATATTATCCGAGCAAAACGCAGGACCTTCCTTCCTTCGCGGGGCTGAAGTTTTCCTCCAAGCTTCC
>CAMYNZ010000521.1 GCA_947259865.1 uncultured Desulfobacterales bacterium
TGAATACATGGATTTGATTGAATTGGTTGGATTGGTTTAATTAGTTGTATTGGTTAAAGTGGTTGAACAACGCTCAAAGCTTCGGTTACGGGTTGCGTGTTTCGAGTTGCGGGTTGAGGGCAAACGCGTAACTCGCAACCCGAAACTCGTAACCGTATTTATTGCTGGATCACCGAGCTACCTTTTGCCTATATACACCAAACCGAGCCCGATAATCATAAATACAAAACCTAACTTTCGTAAACTATTTTCAGGGGTTTCAATAAGTTTGCTGAACCAGAACTTCATTTTTTCTGGGAATGCAAAATAGGGAAAACCTTCTATTATCAAAACCATCCCTATTACACACACAAAAAATTTCATAATAATCCTCAGTCAATTTGGTTTAGGGTGAATCGCATAAATGCAAACCCCTCATGTCATATCTGACATGATTCCTCAACCGTTATCACAGCGAAGTATCATTATATATAACAAAACTGTTTCACCCTATTGGATCCGGGGCATTCCTCATAAGCGCTAAGTGTTTTTACGCCGGGGGACTGAGTAAGGTTTACCGAAAAAAAACGAACATCGAACGCCCAACGTCCAACATCGAATCCTCCAAAGGCGGACAAGTGTTGAATGGGAGAAGATGAAGAAACAGAAGAATTAATTAAGATTTTCGTTACGAGTATCAACACGGCTGTAAAGAAACAGAAATAGATGTTGGTTGTTGGGTATTGGAGGTTAGTTTTTCATTCGACGTTGGACGTTCGATGCCTGTCCGCCTCCGGAGGGTTCCACGTTCATCTTTCAAAACAACCCTGCATGGCACAAATGTTACCGGTGAATGTTTACAAAAAAAATTGGCGCTTATGGGGGCATACCTCCCGGGGCGGATCTGCGACCTCGACTTTCGCTTGATCAGGGTTATGTTGCCAATATACGTTGCGTACAAAAACCAAAAACATTTGCGCTTGTCAAACAGGTTGAAGTTATAGTAAGGGTTGTCTGCCACTAGGTTAACAATAACAGATAGTTATATTTCCAGCCTTTTTCTTTGAAGCCCTCCCGGGCAGGACAGGCAAGGAACACGTTTAAAAATATACATGGGGAGCAAATAAAATGGAGAAGACCAAACCTCCGGTTGTTCAAAGGTCACTCATTTCATGGATATGGACCAGCAGCCTAAAACTGCAGCTGATTCTGATCCTCATTATATTAATTGAAGTCATTACCCGGGTAATACCCCTGGAGATGCAGAAGCGGATAATTAATGAAGCCATTAATTTGCGAAAAATCGACTTATTATTCCTTTATTGTGGCATTTATCTGGCTTCCGTCGTCGTTGCCGGGATTCTAAAATATCTTAACAACGTTATCCAGACCATTATCGGCCAACGGGCGTTGGCGGATATCCGTAAAGCCCTGTACCATCACATCCTGACACTGCCGCTAAATTTTTTCAGAAAAACGCAGCCCGGCATGGTGGTTTCATCGATCATTACCGAGCTTACAACATCCGGGAATTTCGTCGGTATGGCCGTCTCGGTCCCGATAACCAATGTATTAACCTTGCTGGCTTTTGCCGGTTATTTGATCTGGTTGCATCCGCTGTTGGCGCTGGTTTCGCTTTCCATTTATCCCATCGTTTTATTTCTGGTGCCGATACTGCAAAAGCGTTCCAATAGAGCCAATAAAAAACGCGTGGATGCCGGGCGCGATCTTGCCAGCAAAATCGCCGAATCCGTAACCGGGATCCATGAAGTTCAGAGCAACGGTGCCTTTCACCTTGAAAATCGAAAATACGACCGTTTGATCGATCGGCTTCTGAAAATCAGGATCGTCTGGACGCTTTACAACCAGGGGGTCAAGACCCTCAATAATTTTTTTACCAATCTAAGCCCCTTCCTGATATTTATTCTCGGCGGTTATCTGGCCATGAAAGGGCAACTGGAACTCGGTGCGCTGGTCGCCTTTTTATCCGCCCAGGAAAAATTGTACACGCCATGGAAAGAGCTGATCCAATTTTATCAAGTGTACCAGGATGCATCCGTGCGCTACAAACGCACCATGGAATATTATGATACCTTGCCGGATCACGAAATTGCACCCCGGGATCGCAAACCTTATGATCTGGAAGCCAGTCTGGATGTCAGGGACATGTCGTTTGTAACCGATACCGGGATTCACCTGCTGGACAACATTAACTTATCCTTAAAATCCGGAGAGCATTTGGCTTTGGTCGGATTTTCCGGCAGCGGCAAAAGCACCCTGGCCCTGTGTATCGGACAGCTGTATAAGTATACGGGGGGGCAGGTTCAAATCGGCGGCAAGGAAGTGTCCGATCTTTCGAAAAAAGATTTGATACAAAACATGAGTTTTGTATCCCAAGCCCCCTTCATATTTGATGGCACCATTAAAGAAAATCTATTATACGCCTGCTCGGCTAAAAATGATGAAAACGGTCCCGGTCCGGACGCTATAAATTCTATGCCGACACTTGACGATATGATCGCAGTGCT
>CAMYNZ010000522.1 GCA_947259865.1 uncultured Desulfobacterales bacterium
TTTTTTATCGGAAAATAAAGCCAATGAAGATGACCTCATCATTGGCTTTATTGGTTTTTAAGCCTAACGACCGATGTAAAGGACGGGCAGGGACGCGATGCGTCCAGATCATAGCTGAAAGCAGCAACTGGATACGGCCTGCCCGCCATCGCGAGCCGCTCAGGCGAGGCGGGCGGGGATGCTTGATTCTCGATGCTGGATGAATACGAAAGACAAAAAAGTTAAGAGCGAGATCATCTAGCCTCAAACAGACGCGGACCCTGATTAAATCCGCTTCGGTCTTCGCTCTGCGAGCTACGACCTGACAAGTCGCTCAGGAACCCCGGTTGAATGGTTTGCGAATTCAACTGGGCGGCCCCCAGTTAAATGCGCCTGAGGCGCACAAGTCCGCTGAGCGGTTCTCTGTAGAGAAATTTAACCAGGCAAGTTATTCAAGCTTTTTTTTGAACTCCTGCAGCTCTCTTTTTAGCTCCGCCAGTTCATTTCGCAGCGTCTGGATGTCCTGTTCCACTTTTTCAATGCGCCCGGATTCCGTCGTGACGCCATGCCTTGCAGAAGGCGCCGTCTCTACTTCCACGATTTCCGGTTCACCGCAAAGAAGTTGGCTGTAGCGTGATTCCTTGCGGCCGGGCTGCCGCGGGAGACGCCGGACAAAGCCGTATTCCTCAAGATGGCCCAGGGTTGCAAGAACCTCATCCAGGCTTTCGAAATTGCACAGCCGAGCGGTACGTCCCTTGATCTCACCGACTGTCTGCGGCCCGCGAAGCAGCAGCACGCAAAGGATCGCGGATTCCCGGGGAACCAGGTTGTGCCCGTGGGTAAAGCGCTCCTCAACCTTCGGAACCCGGCCGACAAGGCTTTTATGGGCAAGACCCTTTTGTGCTAAATCGTCCACAACCGCTTCCACCGTCTGCTCCGAATAGGAGACCACCGGATCGCGACTGGATTTCTGGTTGCAGGCGTTGGTCAGGGCGTTCACCGAAAGGGGGTAATAATCCGGCGTCGAAAGCTCTTTTTCGATAAGACTGCCGAGCACCCGGGCCTCTTCATTGCTGAGAATAATGTCCATGCCTTTGACTTTCTAATTCCGAAATTTGAATTTGAGGGACATCTATGATTTTATGCGTTTCTAGTTTTATTAACCGCAGACCCACGCAGACGGACACAGACATTTTGTTCAGGCGACCTGCCTGAACAAAGCGTGCAATCGCTGCGCGATATTTCAATTTAGGGGACGGGCTGGGACGCGAAGCGTCCAACTAATGATTCGTAGCTGAAACCTCCCCAATTGAATCCTGCCATTTGGCAGGTTCGCCAAGCGTAATTCCACTGGGCAAGCAAAACTAATAGCTGAAAGGAAATAACAGTTGGCAGCTTCGGTGTTTGTCCTTACTGATAAAGTTTAAGATTTGGGGGATATCTTTTTAGTTGTCAGCTTTTTTGTCATCTTTTTCTTGTAGGGAGCTTTGCGCTCTTTGACATAGCCGATTTTTCGTTTGGGCTTTTCGTCTTCTTCCAAGAGCTGCTTGATAGCTTCAAAGACGATGGCAAACTGTTCGTCGTACTTCCTTTCCATAGCAACTATTTTTTTCTTCAGATCTTTATGGGTTGAAACCATTTTTCTGAGATGAATAAATGCTCTAATGATAGCAACATTAACTTCGATGGCACGCTCACTATTCAGAACTGAAGACAGCATGGCAACACCTTGTTCTGTGAAAGCCATCGGGGGGTATTTTGCGTGAGCTCCACGTTTTAAGGTGCCAAATTGGCTCCTTAAAGATTGATATTCCTCCTTCGATAACTGGAACATAAAATCTTCCGGAAACCGATTTATGTTTCTACGCACAGCTCGTTTGAGTTGTTTTGTCTCAACACCGTAAAGTTCTGCCAGGTCACTATCTAATATTACCTTTTCATCCCGCAAGAAAACTATCTTGCTAACAATTGATTCAATCGGAACGAGTTTTGCCATGAAATGCCAATCCTTTCCATTTTCGTTTCGCCAGAGGGATGCTGGAGCTGAACGTGCTTGAGCAGCGGCCGGGGTTAAACAACAATCTCTTTGATTCGAACCTTCCGTAAATCTTGCTGGCCCAGGCCGTGACGGGAGGCATAGTCGAGCATCAGAATTTGTTTCGGATCGCGGCCAAGCAGCCGGGTGGCGTATGTATCCACAGCTACCGGATCGTGGCCGGCAAATACTCTGTGGGGCCGTTTCACCAGGCCCGGGCCGCGGGGACCGCCCGTGGCCAGCACCTCGGTGGCGTCCATCACACACAAATCCGGCCTGCGGACCAGGTTGATGTCTGCGATGCATTGCGCCAGGTGAGTCTGATCGTTTCCTTTATGAAATTGAAGGCAGGTGGAAAAGGGCGCCGATCCCATCATGTTTTTCAGAACAGCCGTGATAAAAGTAGCCGAATGACTCTTGACAATGGCCGTATTGATGAAGACGTCGCATTCGAGAAGGTCCTTCATGATGGCCGCATTTTTGATT
>CAMYNZ010000523.1 GCA_947259865.1 uncultured Desulfobacterales bacterium
TCTTAACATCCGGCACATCGATCTTTCCTTCCGGTATCCGCTTGATTCGGCCCTGCAGCTGGTGAACTTCAGCGACGGCTGTTTTGATCAATCCCATATAATCATCTGCCAATTTTGACACCATTCCGATCTCGGCCGCTTCCAGGGCGGTGAGGGGTTTACCCAGACAGATCATATCATGAAACAGTTTTGCCCCCTGGGGCCATTTGCGGTAGGGAACGATACAGCCACCGATGGCCGGCAGTATGCCCAGGGATATTTCCGGAAACTGCAGGGTTATCCCCTGGATGGCAACGATACTGTGACAACGGATGGCGATCTCCAGACCGCCGCCCAGGGCCATGCCGTTTAGCGCGGCAACAACAGGTTTATCCATTTCATCCATAAACCGCTGGACCTTGGCGCAATCCCTGGCAAATTGGATGGACGCAGCTCTGTCTCCCAGCATTTCTGGAAATTTACCGATGTCGGCACCGGCTGAAAATGCCGTGGTACCATAGCCCGTAATGACAAATCCTTTAACGGCCGGGTTGCCGATATTTTCTTTGAACACCGACAGGATCTCATCGGTCATCTCGTCATTGAGGGCATTTAACGCCTGGGGTCGCCTCAGGGTTATGATCTTTACCCCCTCCAGTTCATCCACAACGATAAAGCGCCGGAAATCCTGGTATTGCGCTAAAGTTTTGGCCGGCATGGGAAAACCCGGTCTTTCCTGTTGAAATAACTTCATGATTCGGGTTGTTTCGGCATCCCCGAGATCCCGCATAATATCAAGAGACCCCTTTCTAAAACCCAGGGCGATCTGACAGCCTAAGTTCAGGTCCGCTTGCGTTCCGATACCCCGGTCGATAATGTCGAAAGACTGAGAAAAGAGGATCGCCAGCAGCCGGTCTCGGATCAGGCTGCCGAGTTTTTCAGGCACCGCCACCGGCATACCGGGTCGATGCGTCAGCCATCGATCAACCGAAGCCAGAATCGGTGCCGGTTGATAATGCGCCCCCTCTTCCATTTGCAGGGAGTTGGTTTCAATGATGATGGGGTTGCCGTTGGCCATGTTTAGTACAAAAAACGGTCCGGCAAATACATAGGATTCCGCCACCTTATCAATTTGGCTGGCGCTGGCTTGATCCAGCAGATAAGCAGCTTCGTTGCACCAGTTGTCGAAGACCCGGTCCAGCACAAAGCAAATGGCGTTGTCGGTGACTATGGGGACTTTGCCGGTTTTAGCAAAAAACCAGAATAGATAGTCCACGGTCTCACGGCTGCCGCCGTCCCAGGAGATGACCTCTACCGGCAGGCTGCGCCAGGCTTTCTATGGTTTCGAATATTTTTTGCTTCAGAGGGATATCTTCGGTGGCCGCCTCGATCACCAGATCGCAGTCTTTGATTTGAGCGTAGTCCGTGGTGAAAACATTATTTTTGCGCACGGCTTCCGCCCTATCCGGTTTCATTTTCTTTTTTTCCACCGCTTTTTCAGTGTAACCGATAAACCGTTTTTCGGCATTTTTAAGCGGTTCTTCGGCGATATCAACCAGATAAAGCCTTGCCATTGGCAGGGCGCTTTTCAGATAATAACCGATATCCGGTCCGATGGTGCCGGCACCGATGATGGCAATTTGTTCGGGCAGCGGACGCTTCGGTTCGATCAACAAAGGGTTAAACACAGTGGGGTATAGCTTTTGTCTGGGGTCCATAATAAAGTCCTTTCAAATATTTACTTGACTACGCCCTGTATACGGTATACTGACTGGAGTCAAGCTAAAAGCTGAATCCCATTCAAAGCCCTTTAAGAGACCCGCGGCTGCAACTCACAAGCAATTTTGTCCCCCGGAAATTGATGCTGTTGTAGTGATTATCAACTCTAACCCGTACTGCAAGGAGGATATCATGAAGCAAAGAAAGGTTGTACTGACTGAAGATGAGATGCCCCGTCAATGGTATAATATACTCGCGGACATCAAAATGAATCCGCCGCTGGGGCCTGACGGCAACCCGGTCAGTCCGGATATGCTGGCGCCGGTTTTTCCGATGAACCTGATCGAACAGGAAGTCAGTTCAGAGCGGTGGATCGATATACCCGAAGAAGTGCTGAGTGTCTTGAGCATCTGGCGTCCCACGCCCTTGATCAGAGCATATGGCCTTGAAAAAGCCCTCGATACCCCGGCCAAAATATTCTATAAATATGAAGGCGTCAGCCCCCCCGGTAGCCACAAGCCCAACACCGCAGTTGCCCAAGCCTATTACAACAAGGCTTTCGGTATCAAACGCCTAACCACCGAAACCGGCCTGTGCCCAGTACGGGCTGGAGTGTAAAGTATTTATGGTCAGGATCAGTTTCGACCAGAAACCGTATCGTAAATCCATGATGGCTGCCTGGGGAGCGAAATGTGTGGGCAGCCCCAGCACGGAAACCAGGGCCGGCCAGGCGATTTTGGAACAAAATCCCGATACCCCGGGAAGTCTCGGTATCGCAATCAGTGAGGCTATCGAGGCGGCGGTCACCGATGAATCCGGTGACACCCGTTATTCCCTGGGAAGCGTTTTGAATCACGTCATGCTCCACCAGACCATCATTGGCCTCGAAGCCAAAAAACAGCTGGAAAAAATCGGAGAGTATCCGGATGTTATTGTCGGTTGTGCCGGCGGCGGCAGTAATTTCGCAGGAATTGCCTATCCGTTTGTCTATGACAAACTCAATGGTAAAGATATCGCGATTCACCCGGTTGAACCGACGGCCTGCCCGACCATGACCCAGGCACCTTTTGCTTACGACCACGGAGATACGGCCAAGATGACACCTTTGCTCCCCATGCACAGCCTGGGACACACCTTTGTCCCGCCGCCATTGCATGCCGGCGGATTGCGGTATCATGGCATGGCACCCACGGTCAGCCAGCTGATTGCCGAAGGTGTGCTCGAGCCCAAAGCCGTCTCCCAGATGTCGACCTATGAAGCCGGCATACTTTGTGCCAGAACGGAGGGTGTGATCTCAGCGCCGGAAACCAACCATGCATTGGCCACAGTCGTTGATGAAGCCAAAAAAGCCAAAGAAGAGGGTAAAGAAAAAGTTATCCTTTTCAACTGGAGCGGCCACGGGTTGATCGATCTTGCGGCTTACGATGCGTATCTTGCCGGGAACCTCACGGACTATGCGTTGCCCGAAGCAGAAATCGCAGAAGCGGAAAAAGTATTTGAAAATCATCCCAAGCCGGCCATGATGAAAAGCCGTTAATCGTGAGTGAACAGATGACCATGAACGAAGGCAATAAAGGCCTCCAACGGCGATGCCCCAGATTGGGTGGGCCGGTATCATTTGAATACTGCCTGGAATGTGGCAACGGCAAACAGCCCTGCTGGAAGATTGTTGATTGCTGGTGGGAGGCCTTTGATATCGTTACTTATTTGAAAAAAAACCTGTCTGAGGAGGAGTTTAACCGGCTTATCCATACCCGGCCAAAACCAAAGATCACATCCCTGATCGAAATGATCGAACAGGCCCGGCAGAACAAAGGGTCCTAACAACGGAGATTATTGCCGCTGATGTTTTGCTGTCATTGCCCGGTTCCGGTTGCTAAGTCGAATTGACCCGGTGTGGCGACCGGAACCGGGTTCAGACCTGAACCGCCAGGGCAGGGGAAACCTGTTTTCCAAGTGTTCGATTACGTGAGCTTCACGTCTTATTAAAATCACCGCATTTTCGCCAAGGTTTGATATCCGGAACACAGATATTTTTCTGCGTCATCATAAACGTTCAAACTTGGTGCCAGGACGGGTCAATTACGCCATTGTCCGAGATTGCCTTGCTCCAATGGAAGTTAGCCGAATTCATTCATCTTTTTGTGATGGAGGAGGAAAGATTCGAACCCAATTGACTCGCCTTTGGTTGACCCTCCCCCGGAGGGGTTAATATCGTAATACATTAAGTGACTGAAGTGGAGGAAAGCGTATGAAAGTGTTGGTCAGTGACATTCTGGGCGAGGTCGGCATCGAGATATTTCAGAAGGCCGAAGGGATTGACGTGGATGTCAAAACTGATTTGTCTCCTGAAGAACTTAAGGGCATCATTGGCGAATACGATGCGCTGGTCATTCGCAGTGCCACCAAGGTTACCGAGGATCTTTTGGCGGCGGCCAAAAAACTGAAAGTCGTGGGCCGGGCCGGCATCGGACTGGATAATGTGGATATTCCGGCGGCCACCCGACGCGGTGTGATCGTGATGAATACGCCGACCGGCAACGTCATAACAACAGCCGAGCACACCATTGCAATGATGATGGCCTTGACGCGCAACATCCCCTGGGGGACGTCTTCGTTAAAGGCCGGCCGCTGGGATAAGAAACTTCTGCGAGGCAGAGAAGTATACAACAAATACCTGGGCCTGATCGGTTTTGGAAAAATCGGAACAATCGTTGCCGATCGTGCCCGGGGATTGAAGATGCGGGTCCTGGTTCATGATCCCTTCATAACGGATGAGAAAATCAGGGAAGACGGCTTTGAACCGGTCTCTCTGGAAGAGCTTTACAGACGGGCGGATTATATATCGGTTCATGTCCCCAAGATTAAAGACACCATCGGGCTTCTCAACGCAGCGGCCTTTGATCAAATGAAAGACGGTGTCATGATTATTAATTGCGCCCGGGGCGGCATTGTCGA
>CAMYNZ010000524.1 GCA_947259865.1 uncultured Desulfobacterales bacterium
CCTGGCTGCGGATTGTCTTTCCAGAACCGCGCCCATACCGCTGGCTTTGTTCTTATCCCGGATCACTTTGCGGATCTTATGACAATAATCACAGCTAATCCCGTCCCATTCCGAGCGGGAAGATTGCAAAACGGTATTTAAATTTTGAGACCACCGTCCGGAAGCCACCGCCGACGGTGCATGGCACTCGGCGCAGTTGCCGTTGCTGTTTGGATTATCCAGTCGGTATCCGGGATCAACTCCCTTCCGGTTAACTGCATCTGTACCATTATACATATCCAGCACTTTCGGATTGGAGGTCGTATGGGCCATTTTAGATTGATCCCAGTAGCGAGTTAACTTTATATGACATCGGGAACATGTCTCCGGTGAGATAAAGCGATAACCGGGTTGATCATTGAGGTAAATCGGGTTCAAAAATATATCGGTGTCCGGGCTGGCATTACTGGTAATCTGTCCATTATTGAACCAACCCTGTTTGCCGGCGGTCACTCTTAATCTTAAAACCGGCGGGTATTGTGTTTGCAGCACATAGCGCCCCTGTCGATCGGTAAGCGTGTAATTTTTGTCACCCGCCACTCGAACTCTGGCATTTTCAACCGGTCCGTATGGAGATAAAACGCGGCCCTGGATTATTGTTCCCGAAACTTTTCTGTTCGATGTTTGGGCCAGTATGAATTTTTCAAAATAAAATACACTCAAAAGGACGGTGAATAAGCCCAGGGAAAAAACTATAATTGTATTTTTACGACGCATACGCTTGCCTTTACAACAATTCAGCCAGCCTATATTTTCTGGCGAACCCTTATTTATCAAAATATATGGCCCCGGTTTTTGGGGAAGGATGGTTCAAGGATTGTATGCCGGGCTGACAGATCAGGCCTCCACGATCAGGGTGCCTTGCATAATTTGATGGTTTTCACCGCAGATGGCATTGCAGGAGAATGTATACGAGCCCGGTTTATCTGCTCTGAAAGACACCAGAACCGTCTTGCCGGGCTCAATGCCGTCGGTTAAGAAAACCTCAAAGTCCTTCAGGCTGAAGCCGTGGGTGACATCACTGCTTCTCAACTTGAAAACCACCAGTTGGCCTTTGGAGACTTTTATTACGGGTTTTTCCAGGGGCTGTCCGTTTTTTTGCCACAAAGAAACAACATCATGCGCTTGAACCTCTCCCAGTATCCAGCCGCGCTGGGCATGTCCGGTTAACGTAAATACTTTGGCCCCGGCCGATATGTTTTTCGGCCAGAAGTAACGATCGTAAGCCAGGATGCCAAAGGGCAGGCCTACCACAATTACAAGCAATAGCATCAAAAGAATGACGTCCACTTTTTTTTCACTGATACTCATGAATTCCTCCATGGATCACATCCCCGGCTCTCGAACCGGATTGTGTTAAGCAGCGATTTCTTGCCATACAAACCGGGTGCTCCGCACCCGGTTGCAAGTGCACCGTTAAAGCCCTGAAGTGCTTTTGCCTTTCTCCGCTTTTGGCGGAGAAATTCAAGCCACCCGCTTTGCGGGTGGTCGTTGACTTCATCACCCCAGGATGTATTAGATGATGTGCGGAATTATATCTGTTTACCGAATCAAGTGATAGATATGGGTAATCATCGTGATTCACAATTTAATAAACCGTTACAGGCCGTTTAACGTCTTGCCCGGGACAGGCGATGGCAGCCGCTGCTGCAATGGGCCACTCTGGGTATCAAAAACCGTTTCATTGCAATAACCTCCCGTCATTTTTAATTTAAGAGGATCAAGCGGCCGGAGCGTTTGTCCACACCCAGCCGTTCAACGACCTCGTTGTTCTCCGATACGATTTCCGCCTCATAAAAGCTGCCGGCATCTTTAATTTTTCCGATACCCAGGTTGGGGTTCACTTTTTTGATGTGGCTGGCGATGACATCATAAGCTTGCTCTTTTGTCATAGAAGGTACGTTATATGCTGTCTCTCCCCCTCCGGGTGCACGCTTTTGGGGGACATAGTCCTGACCACCCGGAGAACCCCAGTTGCAGGCATTCACAGGTCCTGGCCCCGCCAGAAGAAGATAGGCGAGTCCGAGGACAGTCAAAAAAAGAACACTTGTGGAAACTACGCTTACAACCCGTTTCATTTTTCTACCTCCGCAATAGATTATGATTTACGTTCCATAAATATATATCTAGGCAATAAGCATGCCATGAATCAAAAATCCCCAAATATTTAGTAAATATATTATATTATTGATAATTTTAATACCTCCAAATAATCGGTCCTGTTATTCAGGTGCAATACTGGATATTATGTATCCATATCCGGCGGTGTTGTGGGTAGAAATTATCCAATACTAAATATTACGTTATCCGATGACCGTACCTTTGGTCGACCAATTGGATTACTTGATCGACACTTAATCCTTTTTGGAGTTGTTTACGAATAAACGTTTTCTCCTCTTTAGCCCCCTTGGGCATGTCGCAGGTGCAATCGACCAGAAAAAGCTCGCCACATCCGCCGC
>CAMYNZ010000525.1 GCA_947259865.1 uncultured Desulfobacterales bacterium
CGTCAGATAGAGATTTCGCTCCAGGTTGGAGGCATCCACGATGTCGATCACCACCGCCGGTCTATCATTCACCAGAAAATCCCGGGCAACCACCTCTTCCAGGGAATAGGCGGTAAGAGAATAGGTTCCGGGTAAATCGACAATGGTCATCTTATTCCCATTGTCGGCATAGGTACCCTGCTTTTTAGCAACCGTAACACCCGGATAGTTGCCCACGTGCTGATGCGCACCGGTCAACGTGTTGAAAAGTGTGGTTTTGCCTGAATTCGGATTCCCCGCCAGCGCAATAGTCGTATTCATGATTTATTAGTCCACCTCCACGTCGATGTAATCGGCCTCATTGTTCCGCAGCGTCAGGGTAAATCCCATGAGCCTTATGGCTACCGGATCATACAAGGGTGCACGTCCCTGGATTTTAATGGCCGTTCCGGGAATCAAGCCCATGTCGCGTATGCGCCGGCCGAGTTCGCCATTGGTTTTGATAGCGATGATTTTTCCGGTCTGATTGTCTTTCATCTGCCGCATCTTAATATATGGCATAGCGTCACCTCCAAAGGTCCCTTATTGTTTTAAGATAGGAAGTATGTTTGGTATACCAAACTTTTTTGGTTGTCAACAAAAAAGGTTGTTTACATAAAATTAGTTTAAATTGACTTTAAATGTATGTAGTGATATTCAACAACAAACTTTAAAAAAGGAGGCACCGTGGCTAAGCGCGACTCAGGTCTTTCTGAAAACCTGGAAGATTATTTGGAAACAATTCTATCACTGGAAAAAACTAATAAAGTAGCCAGGGTTAAAGACATTGCCGAAAAGATGGGAGTGTTGCAGGGTTCGGTGACGGGCGCCTTAAAAAGCCTGGCTGAAAAAAAACTTATAAACTACAAACCTTACAGCTTTATTACCCTAACCCGCAAAGGCGCGACCATCGCCAGGGAGATCACCCGGCGACATGAAGTACTCAAAAATTTTCTTCACAATGTATTGCTGCTTGACCCTGAAAAGGCTGAACAAAATGCCTGCCGCATGGAACATGGCATGGACCGAACCGCCATCGACAGACTGGTACAGTTTATAGACTATGTCCACTATTGTCCCCGAACCGGTGACGATTGGATCAAGGCCTTTGTGAATTATTATTCCAGGGATGAACACGACACCGAGCAATGCCGCGCATGTGTGGACGACTGCCTCAGCCGCTATAAAAACCTTTAGAATAAGTCAAAATTCCGGCTTGCAATATTTTTATTAAATGCTAGTCGGAAACCCGAAGTGGTTTCAAAACCACGCCTGAGGCGGGCAAGCCTCAGATTAGGTTCAAGGGCAAGAGGCACACCTTAGTCAATACAATCAGATGTGTCATCCCGCCTCCGCGGGGGCGCGAGCCGACGAAAAAGCGCAGCATACACGGTAGTATGTGAGCATTTTAAGGAGGTTTGCAACGCAGCCATTGGGCCTTAGCCCACCTGAGGCGGATAAAATGGGGTTTTGAAACCACTTCGAGAAGTGGTTTCAAATATTATAAAGATAGTGGCACACCTTGCAGCCTTCAGCGGCCTCCGGCATTGCTCCCTTGGCTGCTTGCAGCGTCTCACGATACTTGGCCCATGAAGACCCGATGGCGCTGTTGACAACGACCGCATCGTAGGCCCTCACCCGACTTTCAAACCGATCCCGGTAAAACTTGCAGGTCTCCGTCTCCCACAGGTCGGTTAAATTTTGATCCGGAAGACGGCCATAATGAACGGTCGGCATGATGACATCCCTCCCTAGAAAAGTGGTTGCACCGCCGATGGCCAGGTTTATGCAGGGTCCCGCTGCACCGTTGTGGAGAATGAAAATCGAGTTGCGGGGGTCCTGATCGCAGACCGGCTTTTCCTCGGGGATAAAGGGAAAAGCCGTCGTTTTAATTTTTAATTTTTTGGCCAGCCGACGCGCCTTGGCCAATGACTTTTCCAGTCGACGTATATCTTTGGTCTTCTCAACAGCAAAGAGGCCGTAACCTTTACCCTGCTCACCCCGTATGACATCGCATTGTTTAAAGTTCACCTGATCCACCCCCAGCCGATGGGCCAGTTTCACAATGTCTTCAACCTGATGAAAGTTCAGCGGCATCAGCACGAAATTAATCATGGTCATGGGGACTTTATGCGAACGAAGGGCAGCAATATTGGCCAGGTTTTGACAGACCGTCTCAAAATTAGATCCCACCCGAATCTCTTCATAGATTTCGGCCGTGGCCCCATCCATGGAAAAACAGATCCAATTAAGACCGGCGTCGATTATTTGGGCTGCCTTTTTTTGGGTTAAAAGCAGCCCGTTGGTGAGAATTCCGGTTTGACACCCGGCGGCGTGGGCCTCGCCGATCCATTCCAACAGCCGCGGCTGCAGCAACGGTTCACCACCGCCGGTAAAATCGACGGATTGGGTCTGCGGCAGATGGGGACGAATCGCCTCCCAGATCTCCTGGGTCATGATACCGTGATTTTCAACA